>JANXVK010000549.1 GCA_025351675.1 Rhizobacter sp. | reverse complement strand
GGCGCCGGCGCCATCGGCAGCCGTGGCGCCCGCCGCGCCGACCTGGGCGCTCGACCCGACCCACACCTTCGTGCACTGGGAAGTCGTGCACATGGGCACATCGACGATCCGGGGCCGATTCGAAAAGGCCGCCGGCAGCGTGCAGTTCGACGCGAAAACGCAGCAACTGGACGTGAGCATCACCATCGACATGGCCTCGGTCAGCAGTGGCGTGCCGATCCTCGACGTGCTGCTCAAGGGCAGCGCGATGCTTGACGTCGCCGCGAATCCGCAAGCCTTCTTCGTCGCCCGCGGCGCGAAGTTCGACGGCGAGGTGCCGCGCGAGATTCGCGGCGAGTTCACGCTGCGCGGCATCAGCCAGCCGCTGACGCTGCGCACGCTGCGCTGGAACTGCGGCCTGAACCCGCTGTTTCGGCGCACCGTCTGCGGCGGCGATTTCGAGGCCGAGATCGTGCGCAGCAGCTTCGGTATCACGCACAGCCTGCCGTTCGTGGCCGACAAGGTGCGACTGGTGATCCAGGTAGAGGCGATCTCGCCTTGGCGGCACGGCGCGTGAACTTGTGCGCACAACGCCGTCGCTTCGGTCAGCACTTCGACCATTTGACCGATGGCGGCGCGCGCGTGACGCAAGGATGCTCGTCGGACTTCAATCTGGAATCCCGGACGCACCATGACGAAAATCACCTCACGAACGACACGATGGCACCACCTGTTTTCGATCGTCGCGCTGGCCGCACTGGCGCAAGGCTGCGGCGGTGGTGGCGGTGAAACCGGCCCGGTCGCCGCACCTGCACCCACACCCACACCCACACCCGTCGCATCCACCGAGACCTCCTATGCCAATTTCAAGAAGATTGGCCTGACACCGCAGACCTTGCCGCCTGGGCGCAGCGGAAACGGCACGATTCGCGCGTTCGGCAACTTCTCGGGCTCGGGTCGCCTCGACCTTTTCACCGCGACCGTGACCTACTCGCCGAACTCCAGCACGCCGGCCACGGCGACGGCCAGCCTGTTCGAGTTCTGGCGCAAGCAGGCCGACGGCTCGTTCGTGAAGGACACGCAGCTGCTGGCGTCGGCCGCCGGCTGCATCCACCCGAGAAAGGCCATCGTCGCGGATTTCAACGGCGACGGCCGGCCCGACATCTTCGTCGCTTGCCACGGCTACGACGCCGCGCCGTTCCCCGGTGAGCGCCCGAAGCTGCTGCTGAGCCAGCCGAACGGCAGCTACGTGACGCAGGACGCTTTCCCCGACATCGGCTTCTTCCACTCGGCGTCCGCAGCCGACCTGAACGGCGACGGTCTGCCGGACGTGGTCGTGGTGAACCCCTCCGACCCGGCCGTGGCCATCGTCTTCCTGAACCAGGGCAACGGCACGTTCAGGCGCGAAGCCGCGGGGCGGCTGCCGCTGTCGATCGGCGGCAAGAATTACTTTTCGATCGAGCTGGTCGACGTCGACGGCGACGGCAAGGTCGACTTGGTCATGGGCGGCCATGAGTTCGAAGGCGCCACGACAGCCGTGTTCCTGAATCCCGGCAACTCGAACTTCTCGGCCGCCACGCCGATCAGTATCCCGGCAGTGGCGAACGAAGGCGTGGTACTCGACTTCACGGTCACCGGGGCCGATGCCACGCGCGCGCTGTGGGTGCTCAGGACCTCCGGCGGAGACGGCACGTTCTACCAGAGCCGGACGATCCAGAAGGTGCTCTGGCCGAGCCTGACCAGCAGCGTACCCCTGCTGCAACGCCAGGCGAACTGGTTCCCGTGGCTCATTCCGGCCACCGTCAACGGCCAGAACGTCATGACCTCGGAGGACGCATCGGTCAACGTGTCGGTGCCGCAGTGAGCCCACGGCCGGCTCCGCGCGGATAACCCCGGCAGCTGCGGCGGTCCGCGCGGCTTGTCTGCCACCGCCGCAGCCTGTCAGCCCGCGGCTGCAGGCGGTCGCAGCCCGCTGGGCGCGGGCGGGCGCCGCCCTTAGAGTGCGGCCATCGCAACTTCGCACCCCGCCCAAGCTCGCCCATGTCCGACTCCGCCACCACCGCCGCCAGCGCCTGGAAGACCGTGTCCACGACCACGGTGCGGCGCTTTCACCAGTACTCAAACTGGCTCGTCAGCATCACCTGGTGGCGTTTCGCGGCGCTGGCGATCCTGCTGCTGGTCCTGACCAGCATCCTGCAGACGCTGCCGCCGTTTCGCGCCTCGTGGCGCGAGGTGGTCGAGGACGTGCCGGCCGTCCCGACTCCGCCAGTGTCGAAGATCCCCGAGATCCGGATCGAGGCCCCGAGCGCCAGCGCTGGCAGGGACGAGGACGTGGTGATCTCGATCGACAAGAACGGCGTGCGCATCACGCCGCGCGCGGCCGCCGCATCGGCGACACCTGCGGCATCCGCTGCCAGTGCCGCCGGCAGCAGCATCGAGATCGCACTGCCGGGCGCGACGCGTGAGGCGATCCGCGAAGCCGTGCGCGCCGCCAAAGAAGCCGCCCGCGAGGCTGGCGAAGAGGCTCGCCGCGAAGCGCGGGAGGCGATCGAGGAAGCCCGCAGGGATGTCGAAGAGGCGCGCAAGGATGCCGCCGAGGCCAATGCCGAGGCGCGCCAGTACAAGCGCACGCGCGTCGTGCACTTCGGCGATTCGCTGATGGACCTGGCGTTCTTCTGGATCGTCGCGTCGGCGGTGCTGAAGTTCACCTACAAGGCCCGCGTGCAGGCCGAGGTGAAGGCGGCCGAAGCCACCGAAACCGCCGAGTCCGAGCAGCTCAAGCGCCAGGTCGTCGAGGCGCGCATGGCGGCGATGCAGGCCCAGGTCGAGCCGCACTTCCTGTTCAACACGCTGGCCAGCATCGACCACCTGATCGAGACCGACCCGCCGCGCGCCAGCCAGATGCAGAAGAACCTGATCGCGTTGCTGCGCGCCTCGATGCCGACGATGCGCGAGAGCCACCCGGCCGCGCACAACCTCGGCCGCGAGATGGCGGTGATCCGGCCCTACCTCGAGATCCTGAAAGTGCGCATGGAAGACCGGCTGCAGACCGAGATCAACGTGCCCGACGGGCTGCTCTCGGCCGACTTCCCGTCGATGATGATCCAGAGCCTGGTCGAGAACGCGATCAAGCACGGGCTCGAGCCCAAGCCCGAAGGCGGCCTGCTCTCGGTGCGTGCCGAGATCGTGCACGGCAAGCTCGCGGTGGCGGTGGCCGACACCGGCCTGGGCTTCGGCAAGGCCGCCACCGCCGGCACCGGCATCGGCCTGAACAACATCCGCGAGCGGCTGCAGCTGCTTTACGGCAACAAGGCCTCGATGACGGTCGCCGAGAACACGCCGAGCGGCACGCTGGTGACCCTGACCGTGCCGTACCAGACACAGACCCGCGACGGAGAGTCCGCATGAAAGGAGCAGTCGCGTGAAACGCACGATCCACTTCCTCGGCTGGGCGATGTTCGTGAGCCTGGTGCTCGGCGCCGTGTTGGTCATCGCGCTGGCCTCGTTGGCCGGTTCGATCGACCCCACGATGATCTGGATCGACGGCGACCCGATGAGCCTCGCCGAGCTCGACCCCGGTCACTGGCTGGTGGCGGTCGGCGGCGTCGCGCTCGCGCTGTTGATCGTCGTGCTGGTCGTGCCGCTGGCGGTGCTGATCCCGCTCGCGATCACGGCGGTCGCGTTGATCGGCGCGCTGCTGTTGGTGGCCGGCGTGCTGGCGATGGTGTTCTCGCCGCTGATTTTCGCGGCGCTGCTGGTCTGGTGGATGGTGCGACTGATCCGCCGTGACAGCGCCAGAACCCGCGCCGCCGGCGGCGCTACGATCACGGGATGAACACGCCGAATCCCGCATCGAGCCGCCCCGCCCGCGCCCTGATCGCCGACGACGAACGCCTGATGCGCGAGCAATTGCGCGCGCGCCTGGCCGAGGTCTGGCCCGAGCTCGAGATCGTCGCCGAGGCGAAGAACGGCATCGAGGCGGTCGAACTCACCGCGGCGCACAAACCCGACCTCGTCTTCCTCGACATCCGCATGCCCGGCATGACCGGCGTCGAGGCGGCGCGCGCGATCGCGCAGCTGCCGGTCGACGAAGAAGACAACGGCTGGCACGGCTGCGAGGTCGTCTTCATCACCGCCTACGACCAGTACGCGATCGAAGCCTTCGAGCAGGGCGTGGTCGACTACGTGCTCAAGCCCGCCGAGCGCGAGCGGCTCACCGTTACGGTCGGGCACATCAAGAAGCGCCTCGCGCAGCGAGCGAGCGGCGCGGCCGAGGGCGACGCGCCGCCGCCGCCGGCGATGCAGCAGCTGCTGCAAAAGCTCGCCGCGAAGATGGACCCGAGCAAGGCGCCGCAGCTGCGCTGGATCCAGGCGACGGTGGGCCAGAACATCCAGATGATCCCGGTCGACGAGGTGCTGTTCTTCATCTCGGACGAAAAGTACACGCGCGTGCAGACGGCAACCGTCGAGGCGCTGATCCGCAAGCCGATCAAGGAGCTGATCGACGAACTCGACGCCGAGGTCTTCTGGCAGATCCACCGGTCGACCCTGGTCAACACCAAGTTCATCGCCGGCGTGAGCCGCGACCTGCGCGGGCGCCAGCTGGTGGCGGTGAAGGGGCACCCGGAGAAGCTCGAGGTGAGCCGCAGCTTCACGGGGTTGTTCAAGGGGATGTAGGCCGCCTCAACGCGGCACGCTCACGGGCGGCAGCGGGTCGACATGTTTTTGTAGATACAATAACCTGTGCGAATCAGCTTCGATCCGAACAAGCGTGACAAGACCCTTGCCGATCGTGGGCTGAATTTCGCCGATGCCGCGATTGTCTTCGCCGGCATCACGCTCGAGATCGAAGACACGCGTCAGGAATACGGCGAAACCCGTGTCATTTGCTACGGCCTCCTGCACGGCAGGCTGGTGGTCGTGGGCTACACGCCGCGTGGCACGCGGTCGCCACATTTTCAGCATGAGGAAAGCCAATGACCGCGAAAAAACCCGCATCGCCCCGCTCCTTGACGTCTGATCTCGCGCGCGTCGACGCTCACTCGGTGGCGCCGCACGAGTACGACGAACTGCCGGAGCTCACCGACGACATGCTGGCGCGCGCGCAGGTCAACAAGGGTGGGCGACCCTTGTCGCCGAACCCGCGCAAGCTGATCTCGCTGCGCTTGCCCGCCGACGTGATCGAACGCTGGAAGGCCACGGGTGCCGGCTGGCAAACGCGCATGGCCGAGCGGCTGAGCAAGGTTCGCTGACCAGACTGTCGTCGACGCCATCTCAAAGAGATTCGGGATGCCTGGGATCATCACTTCGGTGGCTGAACTCACGCACGTGTCGAAGCACGGCTTCTGGCTGCTCCTCGATGCCGAGGAACTGCTGGTTCCGTTCGAGCAGTTTCCCTGGTTCAAGAAGGCCAGCATCGAGCAGCTGTCGGACGTGCAATGGCCGACGCCGGATCACCTGTATTGGCCGCAACTCGATGCCGACCTGTCGGTCGAGTCGATACGTGATCCGTCGGCGCTTCCGCTGATGTCGGAGCTGGCCGGTTGACCCGACGTCCACGACCCGGTCACGCCAGGAACGCGTCTGCTTCGATTCCCGCTTGCTTCAAAATAGCTCGCAACGTGCGTTCGGGCATGTCGCCCGGATGGTTCGGTATCGTCGTGTCGCGGTTCAGGACCGGGTTGAACCAGATTTCGTGTCAGCCGACTGCCTGACGGTGGAACTCCAACCCGAGCGCCTTCAGGCGCTTGACAATGTGGCGGTACCTGAAGCCTGCGAGTTGGCCCATCAGGTCGCGATGATCAGCGGATAGTCGAATGCCTCGCTGGCCGGGAGCAGCCGCGTGGTGGATGCACCCGACTGCGATTCGATCAACTTCTTCGCGATGTCACGCGCGATCTCGATCGTTTCCTGGATCGTGCGGCCTTGTGCCACCAACCCCTGAACCTCGTCACTCGTTGCCAGGTACACCCCCTCGGAGAGCTTCTCGATGTGCAACTGAATCATGTGCTCCATTGTTCACTCCGAGGATGTTGAACCGCCGGCTCGCCGCAGCGGCGAGCGCGGATTCAGTATAGGCGTGCCCCGCTTCACCCCAACGTCCACAACCCGTTCACGACCCGCGCCCGGCCCAGCGCGGCGAGCGCATCGAGGATCTGCGGGATGCGGCGCTTCCACGGGCCGCGGCCGGTGAAGGTGGCTTCGATCACCGCCAGCGCGATCGGCCGCGCGTTCGCGGTCAGCACGCCG
>JANXVK010000520.1 GCA_025351675.1 Rhizobacter sp. | reverse complement strand
CCGCGGTCGGGCTCGACACGGTTGCAAAGGCGCTGCGCGACACCGGCATCGAACTCTCCGGCTATTGCCGCGGCGGGATGTTTCCGGCATCGACCAGCGCGGGTCTGCAAGCCGCGCTCGACGACAACCGCCATGCGGTCGACGAAGCGAAGACCTTGAACGCGGCCTGCCTCGTGCTCGTCGTCGGCGCCCTGCCCGGTGCGCTCGATGGCAAGCCGGCGCACAAGAACCTCGCCCGCTCGCGCAACGAGGTGCATGACGGCATCGCCGCCACACTCGACTACGCGCGCAACGTCGACATGCCGCTGGCGATCGAGCCGCTGCACCCGATGTACGCGGCCGACCGCGCCTGCGTCAACACGATGGAGCAGGCACTGAATATTTGCGATGCGCTCGATCCCTCGAAGTCGGGTGCGCTCGGCGTGGCGGTCGACGTCTATCACGTCTGGTGGGATCCGAAACTGAAGGCGCAAATCGAACGCGCCGGTCGTGAACGCCTGCTCGCCTTCCACGTCTGCGACTGGCTCGCGCCGACGCGCGACCTGCTGAACGACCGCGGCATGATGGGCGACGGCGTGATCGACATCCCGCAGATCCGCGGCTGGGTCGAGGCGGCCGGCTTCAACGGCTACAGCGAGGTCGAGATCTTCTCGAAGGAAGACTGGTGGACGCGCAACGGCGGCGAGGTCCTCGACACCTGCATCGCCCGCCATCGCAGCGCCGTCTGATCAGGCGGCAGCAGTCACCAGGCTGGTGCGCCGCGCCTTGCGCACGTTGAAGGCATTGACGATCAGCACGCCCAGCACCATCGCGATGCCGAGCCACACCAGCTTCGGCTGGCGCATGTCCATCAGCGTGCCGAACACCAGCGGCGCGAGCGCCTGGCCGATGTCCAGCCCCGAATACACGACGCCGTAGACGCGCCCGGTCGCGTTCGGCGGCGACGCGCGCTTGACGATCAGGTCGCGCGACGGCCCGGCGATGCCGGCACCGAAGCCCATCGCGCCGAACAGCAATGGCACCGCGAACGCGGAAATGTCGGCGAAGCCGATCACCAGCGCTATGGCGGCGGCAGTGCCAAAGCCGACGCCGATGATGCGTTCGCAGCGTGCCGGGTCGGCCGCCAGAAAACCGCCCGCGACCATGCCGCCGGCGCTGCAGACCATGTAAATGGTCAGGCACATGGCGGCCCATTCGATCGGCACGCTGTGCAACAGGCGCGCGGCTTCGGGCGCGAAAAGCTGCACGCCGCTCAGCGCTGCCGCGTAGAAGAAGAAGAAGCCGAAGCACATCCACACCGCCGGCAGCTTCATGAACGCGAAGCTGTGCTCGGCAGAAGCGGCCGCTGCCGCCTTCGGTGCCGGCAGCGCCTCGAGCACCAGTTGTGCGCGGTTGAACCACAGCAGCGCGAGCACCGCGAACGCGAGCATGCCTGCGCACATCAGCGCGACGCGCCAGCCGTAGGCGATCGTCAGCGGCACCAGCATCGCCGGCGCCAGCGCCCAGCCCAGGCTGCCGGTGATGCCGTGCACGCTGAACGCATGGCCGAGCCGCGCCGGCTGCACCTTGCGGTTCAGCAGCGTGTAGTTGACCGGGTGAAACACGCCGTTGCCGACACCGGCGACGACCGCGAACACCGCCAGCATCCCGTAGCTGTGGCTTGACGCGAAGCCGAATGCGGCGGCGCCGAGCAACGCGAGCCCACCGAACAGCACCGGCCGCGGCCCGAAGCGGTCGACGACGAAGCCCGACGCCGCCTGCACGATGCACGAAACGACGAAGAAGATCGTCATCAGCAGCCCAAGCTCGGCGTAGCTGGCGGCGAACTCGTCTTTCAGCCACGGGAACAGCGGCGCGAGCAGGAGCTGGCTGAAGTGGCTGATCAGGTGGGCGATGCCGACCAAGCCGATCAAGTGCGCGTCTTGGCGATCGGGGCGGATTGGAGGCAGCGGGGCGGCGCGAGCGGTCATGGTGGCGAACTGTTGGGCAGTGGTTGAATGTTAAGCAGGCCGACAGCGGCCGGATTACGATAGTTTGTCAAGTTCTGTCGAGATCCCGCCAATGACGTCAACCTGCCTCCCACCCCCGGTCGGCCCGCTCACGCCGCACCTGTACATGCCCGATGCAGCACGCCCGGTCCGCGCCAAACGCCAACCCCTCAGCACCGACACGCGCGTCGTGCCGCACCGGCACCCGTGGGCGCAGCTCGCCGTCTCGGCGACCGGGGTGGTGCGGCTGACGGTCGCGCACGGCACCTACATCGTGCCGCCGTCGCGCGCGCTCTGGATCCCGCCGGGCGTGGAGCATGCCGTCACGGTCGTCGAGGACGCCGATCTGCTGACGCTCTACATGCACCAGCCGCGCGGTCGCTGCGGGCCGCAGGCGGCGCGCGCCGACCAGGCCTTGTGGCGCCAGTGCCGCGTGCTCGAGGTCTCCGATCTGCTGCGCGCGCTCGTACTGGAGCTCGATGCCACGCCCGATGGCGCCGGCCGCGCGCCCGACGTCGACGCGCTGAAGCGCGAGTCCCGCCTGAGCGCACTGGTACTCGACGAGTTGCGCCGCGCCCGACCGGTGCCGTTGGGCATTGACCTGCCGAGCGACAAGCGCCTGCGCGCGCTCTGCGAAGCCGTGCTCGACGACCCCGGCCGCCACGCCACGCTCGACGGCTGGGCGCAGGCCTGCGGCGCCAGCCCGCGCACCGTCGCGCGGCTGTTCCGCAGCGAGCTCGGCACCTCGTTCGTGCAATGGCGCCAGCAGGTGCTGCTGGCGCGCGCCGTCACGCTCGCGGCACGCAAGATGCCGATGGCGAGCATCGCCGCCGAGCTCGGCTATGCCAGCCCGAGCGCATTCAGTGCGATGGTGCGGCGCTCGGTCGGCGCACCGCCGAGCCGCTTTCTCGCGTCGTTGAGTGCACGCGTCGTGTGACGGCTTGCAACACCCGTTGCGACCCGAATCGTGTGCCGGGGCTGGGCGCAGCGCGCGTCCATGACTAGACTGCGCGGAGGTGCGGCGGGTTCGCCGCACGTCGACAGTCAACCGCCGACCCGGCAGAGAGTATCCAGTGCTCACATCGCTGTTCGGAGACCTCGGACCTGTGAAAGCTCCGCGCCGCGGCGGCGGTGCCACAGCCGATAGCGGTTTCGTCGCCACCGCGATCATGGAATCGGTTGCGACCGAGGTCAACGCGCGCGGCCAGATGGTCGACCGGCATTCGCACGACTTGGTCGTCACCGGGTCACCGGCCCAGGCAATCCGCGAGCACTTCGCCGACACCCGCGCCGACCTCGACACCGCGACCTCGCTGATCACCTTGCTCGACCCGGCCGGCGTGTGGGCCTCGGCGGTCATCAAGGCACTGTCGGACGCGGGCGGCCGGCCGATCGAACGACTCCACCTGCGCGAGCACTCGACGCTGCGCACGCTCGCCACGATCGAGCGCACGACGCTCGTGCGCCGTCACGAAGATACGCTGCGCGTCTACCACGCCGATGTGCGCGCCCCCGGCAGCGAGAACGCCGAGATCCCGATCGCGCTGATGGAACGCAGCCAGATGACGACCGTGATCGTCGGCCCGCTGCAGCCGCACGCAATCGATGCGCTGATCGGCGCGCTCCATGCCGCCGCGATGCTGCCGACCTGGCGCTGCCCGAACCTGCTGTTCATGCTGCCGCCGAACGCGGTCTGGATCGCCAACAAGATCGGCGCGATCCCGTGGCCGGGGCGGCTGCATGTGCACGTCTTGAGCGAATCGGTGAGTGGCGCCTCGTCGGTCTGGAACGCAATGCTCGGCATGTGGAACCAGATCCGGGCACAGCCCGGCTGGGATTCGTCCGAGCGTGAAACGCCGGCCGGGGTCGCCGAATTGCCAATCGGCTTGGCGGCGCTGACATCCGCCGAGCCCGGGTCGATGCCCGCGACGCCACTGCGGCCGCGCATGACCCGCCACGCCCTCGACCTCTCGAGCGCGCAGCGAGCGTTGGCCAGCCTGGTCGCGCTTGACGGATTGGCCGGCTGTGCGGTCGTCGACTCGAGCACCGGCCTGGTGTTGGCGCGAGAGCTGCGCGAGGAGCCCGCCGTTGACATGGACATTGCTGCCGCGGCCTGCGCCCAGGCGCTGCGCGCGCACCGCCAGGCCGCGCTCAGCATGGGCTTGGGCGAGCAGGTCGACGAGGTGGTGATCAGCGCCGGGCCGCGCCAACAGGTGATGCGAACCGTGTCGCGATACCCCGATCTGTTCCTGGTGGCGCTGCTCGACAAGCAGCGAACCAACCTGGCGCTGGTGCGCTATCGGCTGATGGAAGTGGCGCGCGAGCTGGCCTGAGCTCGACCGCGCGGGCGGGCCTGCGCTTCAGCGCGCCACTTCGACGCCCTTGTTCGCAAGCGCATCGGCGCGCTCGTTGCCGGGGTCGCCCGAGTGGCCCTTGACCCAGCGCCACTCCACGCTATGCAGGTTGCGCAGCGCGTCGAGCCGCTGCCAGAGCTCGGTGTTCTTCACCGGCTTCTTGTCGGCGGTCTTCCAGCCGCGCGTTTTCCAGCCATGAATCCACTCGGTGATGCCCTTGCGCACGTACTCGCTGTCGGTGTGCACCACCACATCGCAGGTGCGCTTCAGCGAGCTCAGCGCCTCGATCACCGCGGTGAGTTCCATGCGGTTGTTGGTGGTCAGCAGTTCGCCGCCGAACAGTTCCTTCTGGTGCTCGCCGGTGCGCAGCCACGCGCCCCAGCCGCCGCGGCCGGGGTTGCCCTTGCAGGCACCGTCGGTGTAGATGACGACGTGCGGGCGCTGGATCGTCGACGGGCTCGCGGCCGTGCCTTGCGTTGCTTCGGTGGGGCTCATGAATCCTGTTCTTCGAGATGATGGTGATGATGGTGCGTCGTCGCGACCACCGGCGCCGGCGCGGCGTTCGGCACCGCACGCTGCGCGCGCGCCACGCCG
>JANXVK010000509.1 GCA_025351675.1 Rhizobacter sp. | reverse complement strand
CGGCGTGGCTGCTGCGGGCTGGGACGATTTCGGCATGGTGGGCCGCCTGAGGTTGTTGCCGGCCGAGAGGCTTGGGGGCCCCTGCTGCCGCTCGGACGCTTGTGCTTTTGGCGCGTTCAGCGTACTGTATATAAAAACAGTATAGCTGGCAGCCCGTGAAATCCGACGCCCACACCCTCCCGCCGCTGCAGTCCACTCGTCTGCTCGACCAGGTGCGCGAGCGCATCCGCTACCTGCACTACAGCATCCGCACCGAAGAGGCTTACGTGCACTGGATCCGGGCCTTCGTGCGCTTTCATGGCCTGCGGCATCCGATCGAGATGGGCGCGCCCGAGGTCGAGGCGTATCTGTCGTGGCTGGCGAGCGAGCGCAAGGTCGCAGTCGCGACGCACAAGCAGGCGCTGGCGGCGATCCTGTTTCTCTACTTGCGGGTGCTCGGGCTCGACATGCCCTGGCTGGGCGAGATCGGTCGCCCGAAGAGCCGTGAACGCCTGCCGGTCGTGCTCACGCACGACGAGGTCGGCCGCGTGCTGATGGCGCTCGACGCACCGCACCGGCTGTTGGCGCAACTGCTTTACGGCACCGGCATGCGCATCATGGAGGGCGTCCGCCTGCGCGTGAAAGATGTCGACTTCGAGCGCCAGGCGCTGGTCGTGCGCGAGGGCAAGGGCTTCAAGGACCGGGTCGTGATGCTGCCGGCCTCGCTCGCACCGGCCTTGCGCGAGCAGATGATGCGCGCACGTTCGGTGTGGGCCGGCGATCGCGATGCGGGTCATGGTGGCGTGCACATGCCCGATGCGCTCGATCGCAAGTACCCGCGCGCCGGGTCGTCGTGGAGCTGGTTCTGGATGTTTCCGCATGCGCAGATCGCGGCCGATCCGCGCAGCGGTGTGCTGCGGCGTCATCATGCGATCGAGGGTACGTTCCAGCGCCACTTCAAGCGCGCGGTCGAGCGCACCGGCATCGTCAAGCCGGCCACGCCGCACACGCTGCGCCATTCGTTCGCCACCCACCTGCTGCAAAGTGGCTACGACATCCGCACCGTGCAGGAATTGCTCGGCCACTCGAATGTGAGCACGACCATGATCTACACCCACGTGCTCAAGCTCGGCGGCGGTGCGGTGCGCAGCCCGCTCGATGCCCTGCGCGCGGCGCTGCCCGATGCGCAGCGCTGGCACCTCGATGGCAGCGTGGGTGGCATGGCGCCCGAGCCGGTGCCTGCCGCGCTGGCATGGGCGCCCTGATCGGCACGGTGGCGACCAGCTCGTGCTCACGCTCCCCGGTTATGCCGAGCTGCACTGCCGCAGCAACTTCAGCTTCCTGACCGGCGCCTCGCACCCGGCCGAGCTGGTCGAGCGCGCGCAGGCGCTGCGCTATTCGGCGCTGGCGATCACCGACGAGTGCTCGCTCTGCGGCGTGGTGCGCGCGCACGTGGCGGCGCGCGAGGCCGGGCTGCACTTGATCATCGGCAGCGAGATGAGGCTGACGTTGCCGGGCGATGCCAATGCGAAGACGCCGAAGAAAAAGGGCGAAGCCGTTGCCCAGGAAGCGGGGTCGCAGCCCCACGCCCGCCTCGTGCTGCTCGCGCAGACCCGCCGCGGCTACGGCAACCTCTCGCACTGGATCACGGTCGCGCGGCGCCGCGCGCCGAAGGGTTCGTACCTAGCCCACCCCGGCGACATCGAAGGCAAGGTGCCGAACGCGCCCACGCTCGCCGGCCTGCCAGAGTGCCTCGCGCTGCTCGTGCCCGATGCCTCGCAGCCGTTCGAGACCGTGTTCGCGCACGCGATGTGGCTGAAGACCTGGTTTCAGGATCGCGCGTCGATCGCAGTCTCGCTGTTGCGCCGGCCGGGTGATGAAGAGCTGCTGAAGGTTGTGCGCCGCGTCGCCGAATTCACCGGTCTGCCGATCGTCGCCACCGGCGATGTGCTGATGCACGTGCGTTCGCGCAAGCCCTTGCAGGACGTGCTGAGCGCGACACGGCTGAAGCTGCCGGTGACGGCCTGCGGGTTGAAGCTCGGGTCGAACGCCGAGCAGTACCTGCGTTCGCGCGCGCGGCTGGGCACCTTGCATGAGCGCGAGTGGCTCGAGAACTCGCTGGTGCTGGCAGGGCGTTGCGGTTTTTCTCTGGACGAGTTGAAGTACGAATACCCGCGCGAGGTCGTCCCCGAAGGGCTGACGCCGATCGGCCACCTGCGCAACCTGGCGTATGAAGGGCTGGCCCGGCGCTGTCCGGGCAAAAGGGCCATCCACTGGATGCCGCAAATCGAGAAAGAGCTCGCGCTGATCCGGCAACTCGGCTACGAAGCCTACTTCCTGACCGTGGCCGACATCGTGCGTTGGGCGCGCGAGCAGAACATCCTGTGCCAGGGCCGCGGCAGCGCGGCCAATTCGGTGGTCTGTTACTGCCTGGGCATCACCGAGGTGAACCCCGAAGAAGGCCAACTGCTGTTCGAACGTTTCATCAGCGCCGAGCGCCATGAACCGCCCGACATCGATGTCGATTTCGAGCACCAGCGGCGCGAAGAGGTGATCCAGTACATCTACGCCAAGTACGGCCGGCACCGCACCGCGTTGACGGCCGTGGTGATCTGCTACCGGCCGCGCTCGGCGTTGCGCGATGTGGGGCGTGCGCTCGGCATGGATCTGCCGCGCATCGAGCTGCTGACGAAGAGCCTGCACTGGTTCGATGGCCGCACCATCGACACCACGCGCCTGCGCGAAGCCGGCCTCGACCCCGACGCGCCACTGACGCAGATGTGGATCGCGCTGACGCAGCAGCTGATCGATTTTCCGCGGCACCTGAGTCAGCATCCCGGCGGCTTCGTGATCGCGCGCGAGCAGATCGAGCAACTGGTGCCGGTCGAGATGGCCGCGATGGAAGGTCGCAGCGTCGTGCAATGGGACAAGGACGATCTCGACGAACTGCGCCTGATCAAGGTCGACGTGCTCGCACTCGGCATGCTGAGTGCGCTGCGGCGCGCGCTCGAATTCATCGGCAACAAGCTCGACCGCCGGTTCGTGATGCAAGACATCCCGGCGGGCGACGAGACCACCTACGACATGATCTGCCGCGCCGACACCGTCGGCACCTTCCAGATCGAGAGTCGCGCGCAGATGAGCATGCTGCCGCGGCTGCAGCCGCGCTGCTATTACGACTTGGTGGTCGAGGTCGCGATCGTGCGGCCCGGGCCGATCCAGGGCGGCATGGTGCATCCGTACCTGAAGAACCGCGGGCTCGCGGACCACGAGATCGACTACCCGCCTGAGTTGCGCCCGGCACTGCAGCGCACGAAAGGCGTGCCGATCTTTCAGGAGCAGGTGATGCAGATCGCGATGATCGCGGCCGACTTCACACCCGGCGAGGCCGACGGCTTGCGCCGCTCGATGGCGGCCTGGAAGCGCAAGGGCGGCCTCGGCCATTACCACGAGATGCTCGTCGGCCGCATGACGGCCAAGGGCTACAACGCCGACTTCTCCGAGCGCATCTTCAAGCAGATCCAGGGCTTCGGCGAGTACGGATTCCCCGAGAGCCATGCGGCCGGTTTCGCGCAACTGGTCTACGCGAGCTGCTGGATCAAGCGCCACCACCCCGATGCCTTTCTCGCGGCCTTGCTCAACAGCCAGCCGATGGGCTTCTACGCGCCCGCGCAACTGGTGCGCGACGCGCGCGCGCACGGCGTCGAGGTGCGGCCGGTGGATGTGATGGTCAGCGTGGCCGAGAGCACGCTGGAGCCGCTGACGGCCGGCGTGCTGCACGCCGTGCGCCTCGGCCTCGATCGCGTCACCGGCCTGGCGGCCGATGCAGCGAAGCGCATCGTCGAGGCCCGCGCGCAGGCCGCGTTCACGAGCGCCGAAGACCTCACCCGCCGCGCCGCGCTCAACGCCCGTGAGCTGCAATGCCTCGCGCAGGCCGACGCGTTGCGTGCGCTGACCGGCCACCGCCATCAGGCGGCGTGGGCCGTCGCCGGCATCGACACGCGGCCGACGCCGATGCTGCGCGACATGCGTGTCGACGAATTCGCGGTCACCTTGCCGGCACCCGCCGAAGCCGAAGAAACACTGGCCGATTACCGCGCCCTCGGCCTCACGCTGAACCGCCACCCGCTCGCGCTGCTGCGCGAACAGCTGGCGCAGTTCCGCGTCCAACCCGCGGCCGTGCTGCGCGGCTATCCGGACGGCCGCCTCGCGCGCGCCAGCGGCCTCGTCACGCACCGCCAGCGGCCCGAGACCGCGAAGGGCACGATGTTCGTCACGCTCGAAGACGACACCGGCACCGTCAACGCGATCGTCTGGCCGGCGGTGGTCGAGTCGCAGCGCAAACCGCTGCTCGCGGCGCGGTTGCTGACGCTGTTCGGTCGCTGGCAGCGCCAGGAAGGGCCTGAAGGGCAAGGCGAGGGCGCGGTGATGCACCTGGTGGTGATGAAGGCGATCGACCACTCCGCGTTGCTCCAGGGGCTGGTCAGCCGCAGCCGGGACTTTCGGTGAGCGCGCCGGATCGCCCGAGAAGCGGCCGCGATAATCGCGACCATGCTGTACCTGCTGTCTCCCGCCAAGTCGCTCGACTACGACACGCCGACGCCGCGCGCCGTCGCCCGGATCGCCACCGACCCGCTGTTCGTCGAACGCTCGGTCGAGTTGATCGGCCTGATGCGCCAGCACAGCGTTGACGACGTGGCCGAGTTGATGGGCCTGTCGGAAGCGCTCGCCGCGCTCAATGTCGAGCGCTACAAGGCCTGGTCGCCACAGTTCACCGCCGCCAACAGCAAACCCGCCGCGTTCGCCTTCGACGGCGACGTGTACGGCGGCCTGCGCGCCCCCGAGCTGGGCCTCGCCGACCTGCGTTGGGCGCAGAAGCACCTCGTGATCCTGAGCGGCCTGCACGGTGTGCTGCGCCCGCTCGACCGGCTGCAGCCCTATCGCCTCGAGATGGGCACGCGCCTGCCGAATGCGCACGGCAAGGATCTGTACGCGTACTGGGGCGACACGATCGCCCAGCACCTGAACGCCTTTGCCGCCGCCGACGCCACGCCGGTGATCGTCAACCTCGCGTCCAACGAATACTTCCGCGCCGCCGACCGCAAGAAGGTGCTCGCGCCGCGTGTGATCGAGTGCGTGTTCGAGGACTGGAAGAACGGCCAGTTCAAGGTCATCAGCTTCTTCGCCAAGCGTGCTCGCGGGCTGATGGCGCGGCATGCGATCACGCAGCGCGTCGCGACGCCGGCGGGTCTGAAGACCTTCGATGCTGAGGGCTATCGGTTCGACGATGCGGTCTCCGGGCGGGATCGGCTCGTCTTCCGGCGCCGGCTCGATTGACGGAAACGTCGGCCACATCCGGCAGAATCCGCACATGAGCGATCAGCAGCCGATCACGCCCGACCTGCGCGCGTGGATTATCGAGCAGGCCACCGCCGGGCACCGGCCCGAGGTGGTGCTGCAGTCGATGCTGGCCAGCGGATGGAACGAGGACTCCGCGATCGTCGCGCTCGAGACCGTGCTCACCGGCTACCTCGACGAAAAGGCCAAGGCCGCGGTGCTGCCGCCGCCGGTGCGCGTGCCCGAGCCGCTGCCGCATGGCACGCAGGCGACGCTGTGGGCCGGCGACCGCGAGGTCAAGGTGCTGGTGAACCTGCAAGCGCCGCGCGTCGTCGTGTTCGGCAACCTGCTGTCGGACGACGAATGCGACGAGATGATCGCGTTGGCCGCCAAGCGGCTCGCGCGCTCCGAGACCGTGCAGACCGAGACCGGCGGCAGCGAGGTCAACGACGCGCGCACCAGCCAGGGCATGTTCTTCGAGCGCGGCGAGCACCCGGTGGTCGCGCGGCTCGAGGCGCGCATGGCCGCGCTGCTCGACTGGCCGCTCGAGAACGGCGAGGGCCTGCAGGTGCTGCGCTACGGGCCGGGCGCCGAGTACAAGCCGCACTACGACTACTTCGACCCTGAGCATTCGGGCACGCCGTCGATCCTGAAGCGCGGCGGCCAGCGCGTCGCCTCGCTGGTGTGCTACCTGAACACGCCCGCCAAGGGCGGCGCGACGGTGTTTCCCGACGTGCGGCTCGATGTCGCGCCGGTGCGCGGCAACGCCGTTTTCTTCAGCTACGAACGCGCCCACCCGGCGACGAAATCGCTGCACGGCGGCGCGCCGGTGGTCGACGGCGAGAAGTGGGTCGCGACCAAGTGGCTGCGCGAAGGGCGGTTCGTTTGAGCGCGGCCGACCTGCCGCTCGCCGGCATCCGCGTCGTCGACCTGACCCGCCTGCTGCCCGGCCCGCTGGCGACGCGCCACCTCGCCGAGCTCGGCGCCGAGGTGCTGAAAGTCGAAGGTCCGGCCGCGCAGGGGCAGGACGACGGCACCCGCGTCATGGGCCAGACCGGCGCCGAGCGCCGCGCCGGCGAGCCGGCGCTGACCTTCCGCGAGCTCAACCGCGGCAAGGCGCTGCTGCGGCTCGATTTGCGCGCGCCCGAGGGCGTGGCCGCGTTGATTGAACTCGTGCGCGGCGCGGACGTGCTGGTCGAGGGCTTTCGCCCCGGCGTGATGGACAAGCTCGGGCTCGGCTGGCGGGCGCTGCACGCCGTCAACCCGAAACTCGTGATGTGCGCGATCAGCGGCTACGGCCAGGCGAGCGCCTGGGCGCACCGCGCCGGGCATGACATCAACTACATCGCGATGGCCGGCGTGCTCGAGCAGATCGCCACCGTCGACGGCGAGCTCGCGGTGCCGAACTTCCAAATCGGCGACCTGATGGGCGGCACGCAGGCGGCCGTCACCGGCATCCTCGCCGGGCTGCTCGGCGCGCAACGCACGGGCCGCGGGCGCTTCGTCGACGTCTCGATGGCGCACGAGGTGCTGCGCCACCATGTGCTCGCGACATACACGCTGAAGACCACCGGCCGCACGCCGGCCGCCGGGCGCGACCTGCTGTCGGGTGGCGCGCCCTGTTACGGGGTTTACCGCACGGCCGACGCACGCCACCTTGCGGTCGGCGCGCTCGAGCTCAAGTTTTGGCAAGCCTTGTGCGGGGCGGTCGAGCGGCCGGCGTGGGCGACACAACACTGGTCGCTCGGCCTGGCAGTCGGCGGACCGGAATCGATGGCGCTGCGGGCCGAACTCGCCGCCGTGTTCGCGGCCCAGCCGCTGGCGCACTGGGTGGCGCGGTTCGAGGCCGTGGATGCGTGCGTGACGCCGGTGCTGCGCTTGGCCGAGACCGTGGATCACCCGGTTTTTCGTTGACGTCGCTGTCAACCACTCGGCCCGCAGGGGCGTTGTTCATTCCGAGCGACTGCTCATCCATTCAAATTCCCGAGGAATATCACCATGAAGAAGATTGCCGCCGCTCTGATCGCCACCGCTTTCTCGATGGGCGCTTTCGCCCAAACCACCAAGCCGGCCGCTCCGGCTGTTGCCGCTACCCCGGCTGTCGCCGCTGCGCCGGCTGC
>JANXVK010000192.1 GCA_025351675.1 Rhizobacter sp. | reverse complement strand
GTTCTGGGGCGTCTCGGGCAACTTGCGCATCATCGTGTTCGCCTGGGCGACCGCGGCCCTGGGCTACACGACGACGCAGGCGACCTCGCTGGTCGCGGTCGTCGTGATCGGCACCGCGGCGGGCGCGGTGGTGGCGTCGATGCGCATGCGGCTCGATCAGGCGACCAGCGTGATCCCGATGGGCATCATGCTCGGCCTGCTGGTGATTGGGCTGAACGCGATCACCAACGTGTGGGTCGCGGCCCCGTTCCTGATCCTGCTCGGCGCGATCGGCGGCTACATGGTGGTGCCGATGAACGCGCTGCTGCAGCACCGCGGCGCGAATCTGATGGGCGCCGGCCGCTCGATCGCGGTGCAGAACTTCAACGAGCAGGCCTGCATCCTCGGCCTCGGCGCGTTCTACACCGGCATGACGAAGTTCGGCCTGTCGGCGTTCATCGCGATCGCGATGTTCGGCGGCGTGGTGGCCGGCACGATGTGGCTGATCTACCGCTGGCACAAGTCGAACGGCGTCAAGTACAAGGAAGAGCTGGATCACCTGCTGGCGATCGCGCGCAGCGACAAGCACTAGTGCGCGCCGCGCCGGCCGCAGACACAAGCACTGACGACGGCGATAGGATGGGACACACCCGCGGCGCATCACCGCGTCCTTGCGACCCTCATCGAGAGACATCCACCATGGCCAACACGCCCACCCGCATCTTCGATTTCGAGGCGCTGTCGATCGACGGCAAGCCGGCGCAGCTGGCCAGCCAGCGCGGCAAGGTGATGCTGATCGTCAACACCGCGAGCGCGTGCGGTTTCACGCCGCAGTTCGGCGGGCTCGAGGAACTGTGGAAGGCCTACGCCGACAAGGGCCTCGTCGTGATGGGCTTCCCGAGCAACGAGTTCGGCGGCCAGGACCCGGGCGCCGACAGCGAGATTGCGTCGTTCTGCCAGATCAACTACGGCGTGAGTTTTCCGATGATGGGCAAGGTCAAGGTCAACGGCGCCGAAGCGCATCCGCTGTGGCAGTGGCTCACGAAGGAAGCGCCGGGCCTTCTCGGCAGCAAGTCGGTGAAGTGGAACTTCACCAAGTTTCTGATCGGCCGCGACGGCAAGGTGATCAAGCGCTACGCGCCGACCGACAAACCCGAATCGCTGAAGAGCGACATCGAAGCGGCCCTGGCGGCCAAAGACACGATCCACTGAGGCCTGTTCCATGTTCGAGCACATTCCCCCCTTCGCCGGCGACCCGATCCTGAGCCTGAACGAGGACTTCCAGAAAGACCCGCGGCCGCACAAGATCAACCTGAGCATCGGCATCTATTTCGACGATGCCGGGCGCATCCCGGTGATGGATTCGGTGCGGCGCGCCGAGGCGATGGTGGTCGCGAAGGGCGGGCCGAAACCCTACCTGCCGATCGAGGGCGCGGCGAACTTTCGCACCGCGGTGCAGCACCTGCTGTTCGGGGCCGGCCACGAGGCCGTCACATCGGGCCGGGTCGCGACGATCCAGTCGGTCGGCTCCAGTGGCGGCCTGAAAGTCGGCGCCGACTTCCTTGCGACGTATTTCAAGGGCAGCCAAGTCTGGGTCAGCGACCCGACCTGGGACAACCACCGCTCGATGTTCGAGGGCGCGGGCCTGACGGTGAACACCTACCCGTACTATGACGCTGTGACCGGCGGCTTGCAATTCGACGCGATGCTCGCCGCTCTGCGCAGCCTGCCTGCCAAGAGCATCGTGCTGTTGCACGCCTGTTGCCACAACCCTACCGGCGTCGACCTGACCCGCACGCAGTGGGATCGGCTGATCCCGGTGCTGCGCGACGGCCAGTTGATCCCGTATCTCGACTTGGCGTACCAAGGCTTCGGCGACGGCATCGAAGAAGATGCCTACGCGGCGCGCGCGCTCGCCAGCGCCGGCGTGAGTTTCTTCATCGCGAACTCGTTCTCGAAGAGCATGAGCGTGTACGGCGAGCGTTGCGGCGCGCTCAGCGTGGTCTGCCCGACCGCGCACGAGGCCGCGCTGGTGCTGGGCCAGATGAAGTTCACGGTGCGCCGCAACTACTCGAGCCCGCCGATCCACGGCGGCCAGATCGTTGCGACCGTGCTGACCGACCCGGGCCTGCGCCACCACTGGGAGACCGAACTCGGCGCGATGCGCGAGCGCATCCTAGCGATGCGCGCGAAGCTGCACGGCGTGCTCGCGGCCAAGGTGCCGGGGCGCAACTTCGACTACTTCCTGACCCAGCGCGGCATGTTCAGCTACACCGGCATGACGACGGCGCAGGTCGACCTGCTCCGCGAGGTGAACGGCGTCTACATGGTGCGCTCGGGGCGCATCTGCGTGGCGGGCTTGAACAGCGACAACGTCGAGGCGACGGCGGTCGCGATGGCGGCGGTGCTCGCGGTCTGAGCTCGGGCGTTCAGCCTCGGCCGAACCAGCGCTGCGCGTGCAGGCCGAGGCCGGTCGCGACGCTCGCGAAGCGGTCGCCGCGCACCACCTGCGCGGCCGGAAACGCCGCGGCGATGCGGTTTGCGAGCAGGCGCAGCCCGGTCGAGCCGCCTGTGAAATAGAGCGCGTCGACCTGCGCCGGCGTCAGCCCGGCCTGCGTCACCGCTTCGCGCGCGGCAGCGACGATGCGTTCGATGTCGACCTCGATCGCGTCGACCGCCTGCTGCTCGGTCAGCGCGGCCGCGAGGTGGCGCTCGGTGTGGCTCAGGTCGATGCGGGTCGCGCCACCGTTGGCGACGTCGATCTTGGCTGCTTCAGCCCGCGCCATCAGCTCGTGGCCGAGGCGTTCGCTGACGACCACCATCAGCCGCTCGTAGTGCTTGGCCTCGCCGTAGAAGCCGCGCATGCTGCGCAGCTCGGCGACGCGGCCGGGGCTGTAGACGGTGTTGATCAAATGCCAGGTCGCGAGGTCGAAGTAGACGCCGCTCGGCACCTCGCGCGCGGGCGCACCGGCGCTGCCCGGGCCGTAGGCGCCATAGCCGTATGCCGGCAGGATCGCGCTGAGCTCGACGCGGCGGTCGAAGTCGGTGCCGGCCACGTGCACGCCGTGGTTGGCGAGGATGTCGCTCTTGCGGTCGAGCACGTCGATGCGCTGCGGGCCGACCCGAACGACCGAGAAGTCGGAGGTGCCGCCGCCGATGTCGGCGACCAGCACGACCTGCTCGCGCTCGACGCCGCGCTCGTAGTCGAACGCCGCGGCGATCGGCTCGTACTGGAACTGGACATCGTCGAAGCCGACCTGGCGCGCCGCCGTTTCGAGTGCCGACTGTGCCTGCGCATCGCGCGCCGGGTCGTCGTCGACGAAGACCACCGGCCGGCCGAGCACTGCACGGTGGATCGGCGCGCCGGCTTGGCGCTCGGCGCTGACCTTCAGGTGCTTCAGGTAGCCCGCAACGATGTCGAGGTACTTCGCGCCGCGGCCACCACCGACGTCGGTGGTCTGGTCGATCAGGTTGCTGCCGAGGATGCTTTTCATCGAGCGCATCAGCCGGCCGTCGAGGCCGTCGACATACGCAGCGACGGCGGCGCGGCCGAAGGCGCGCGGCGGGCCGTCGAGTTCCGGCCCTTCGACGAAATAGAAGACGGCCGTCGGCATCGTCTGGTGGCCGGGTTCGAGCTCGACCAGGCGCATCCCGGCTTCGCCGTCGGCGCTTTTGCCAAGAACGGCGATGGCTGAATTGGACGTGCCGAAGTCGATGGCGCAGAACATGGGCGAGGGCCGGCGGCAACGAGCACGGCGGCAGTGAGGCGGGGGCGCGATTCTACTGAGGAACCCGTGCGCTGCTTGCGCCGCCCGGGCATTGATGCGACGCTTCGTGCTTTGCTTTCGAGGAAACACGCCATGCGCATCCGCCCGACTTCTTTCGCCCTCGCGCTGGCGCTCGCGCTCGGCTCAAGCTGGGCCGCCGACACCGCGCCCGCCAAACCCGACACGCTGAGCGGCGCGCGAACGCTGATCGCGCAGAAGCAGTGGAGCGCGGCCGTCGACGCACTCAAGAAGGCCAACGACACCGGCAGCGCCGACTGGAACAACCTGATGGGCTACAGCCTGCGCAAGGGCCTGCCGCCCGACTACACCGGCGCCGAGAGGTTCTACAACGAGGCGCTGCGCATCGACCCGAAACACCGTGGCGCGCTCGAATACTCGGGCGAGCTGTACCTGATCACCGGCGATTTGCCGAAGGCCGAGCAGCGGCTTGCGACGCTCGACAAGGTCTGCACCTTGCCGTGCGAGGAATACACCGATCTGAAGAAGTCTGTGGTCAGGTACAAGGCGAACGGCAACAAGTACGTCGCCGCGCCTTGAATGGAGCCCCTCGGCCGGCCCGCGCCCTGACTTACTCGACGCCGAGCTGGGTGATCAGCTTGGTGTTGAGGTACGCCTCGATCGCCTCGGTGCCGCCTTCCGAGCCGTAGCCGGAATCCTTCATGCCACCGAACGGCAGCTCGGGCAGCGCGAAGCCGACGTGGTTGATCGTGACCATGCCGCTCTCGATCGCCGCTCCGATCGCCTGCACGGTCTTCGACGAGCGCGTGTAGGCGTACGACGCGAGGCCGAACGGCAGGCGGTTCGCCTCGGCGACGACTTCGTCGAACGAGCTGAACGGCACGATCGGCGCGATCGGGCCGAAGGGCTCTTCGCTCATGATCCGCGCGTTGGCCGGCACGTGACCGAGCACGGTCGGCTCGAAGAAGTTGCCGGTCGTGCCGATGCGCTTGCCGCCCGTCAGCAGCTTCGCGCCTTTGCCCACCGCGTCGTCGACGAACATCTGCATCGCCTCGATGCGGCGTGAATTGGCCAGCGGGCCCATGCGCGAATCGGCGCTCATGCCGTCGCCGACCTTGACCTTCTGCGCCGCCTTGACGAAGCCGTCGACGAAGCGCTCGTAGACCGACTCGTGCACCAGAAAGCGCGTCGGCGCGATGCAGACCTGGCCGGCGTTGCGGAACTTCGAGGCCGCGAGCTGCTTGACCGCGGTGTCGACATCGGCATCGCCGAACACGATCGCCGGCGCGTGGCCGCCGAGCTCCATCGTGATGCGCTTCATGTGCTGGCCGGCGAGCGCGGCGAGCTTCTTGCCGACCGGCGTCGAGCCGGTGAAGGTGATCTTGCGGATGATCGGGCTCGGGATCAGGTACTCGGAGATCTCCGACGGCACGCCGAACACCAGATTCAGCACGCCGGCCGGCAGGCCTGCATCGGCGTACGCCTTGACCAGCGCGGCGACGCTCGCGGGGGTTTCTTCCGGCCCCTTCAAAATCACCGAGCAGCCGGCGGCGAGCGCTGCCGAGACCTTGCGAACCGCCTGGTTGATCGGGAAGTTCCAGGGCGTGAACGCGGCCACCGGGCCGACCGGCTCCTTCACCACCAGCTGCATCACGCCGTCGGCGCGCGCCGGCACGATGCGGCCGTAGGTGCGGCGCGACTCCTCGGCGAACCAGTCCATGATGTCGCCGGCCAGCATGGTTTCCATCTTCGCCTCGGCGAGCGGCTTGCCCTGCTCCAGCGTCATCAGCGCGCCGATCTCGTCGGCGCGGCTGCGGATGATCTCGCCGGCCTTGCGCAGCAGCTTCGAGCGCTCGAAACCCGAGACCTTGCGCCAGACCTTGAAGCCCTTGTCGGCGGCGCGCAGTGCTTCGTCGAGGTCGGCCGGGCCGGCGTGGGCCAAGCGGGCGATGACTTGGCCGGTGGCCGGGTTGACGATCGGTTCGCTCTTGCCCGAGGTGCCGGTGGTCCATTCACCGTTGATGAAAAGCTTGACGTCGGGGTACATGTCGGATCCTTCGGGTTGGGTAGAGCAAGGCGGGGCACGGCGCGTTCGCGCGCGGGGCTGCACGCCGAATTAGACCTCATCCGGTCCGGGTTTGACCGTGCTCCGGCTCAACGCCGCGCCTGCTCGGCCGGGCCGGGTGAGGTCGACGGCGTGACGAGTGCGGGGTTTTGGCAACCATCGGCAGCGCAGGCTCGCCGATATGCCAAGTCCGACCGGGTTGCGCCGTTCGCGCCCTCTTGCCCGTGCGCCGCGTGCCGACAACAGGCTCACACTTGGATACATCGAACGAGTGCACCCGGGAGGTCGCGATGAACTGGGCAAACGGTCTTTCATGGTTGTCGGCGCTCAATGCGAGACGCGACGAGCGGCGTGTGGACGAACCCGACCGCGCCGACATGGGCACGGCGTTCGGGCTCGACGCGAGCTTCGGGCCGATCGACGAACCGCCGCCGATGCCGCTCGGCACCTTGCCCGCCCCGGGTTCGCTGCCGTGGGAACATCGGCTGACGCGTCGATCCAGTCTTTGACCGGCTCGGCGCCGAAGGTCGTCAGGCAATCCACCTGATCAGACGTCGAGCACCAGCAATGGCTGGTGCCCGTCGGCCTCACCCCGGCGCGCGTGGCCACGCGCATTGCAGACGACGCGGGTCGCGCCGTTGGCATGCGGCACCACATAGTCGAACTGGCAATGCAGGTGGCCGTGGATCCACAGGTCGGCGTGCGGCAGCATCTCGTCGTCGGCATTGCAGAAACTGGCGGTGCCCGGCTGCGCGCCGTAGCGCGGGTCGGCGCTGCGAAAACTCGGCGCGAAGTGCGTGATGACGACGGTCTTGTCCCAGCCGGCGTTCGGTTGCACGAGCTCGGCACGAAGCCAGTCGCGGCAGATCAGCGACTCTTCGCGCACCGCGGCCGCGTCGAACGGCGCGCCGTTGCGGGTCGAGCGCATCACCTTGACGAAATAGCTGCCGGCCCGCATCGCGCGCTCGCGCTGGGCCGGGCCGAACAGGTCGAAATCGCTCCAGCGCACGGTCGCGACGAAGCGGATGCGCTGGCCGGCGCGGTCGGGCACCACCAAGCTTTCGCATTCGAGCAGGCGGATGCCGAGCCGGGCGCAGCGGTCGCGCAGCGCGGGCCAGGTCTGGGTGATCTCGCGCGCATCGAACTCGTGGTTGCCGGCGACGAAGAGCGCCGGCACCGGCCAGTCGCGGAACTTCTCCAGCCCGGCCCACGTGCTGTCGATGTCGCCGGCGAGGACGAGCAGCTCGGCGTCAGGCGCGGGCGTCGGCTCGAAGACTTCGGTTTCGAGGTGCAGGTCGGAAAGGAGCTGGAGCCGCACGGCTCAGTCCCGCCGCCGCTTCAAGCGGCCCCGTGGCACTGCTTGAACTTCTTGCCGCTGCCGCACGGGCACGGGTCGTTGCGGCCGACTTTCGGCGTCTCGCGCTTCACGGTCTCGACCTTGTAGCGCTGCTCGTTGGTCAGGTCTTGCAGATCGGCGATCGTCACGACCAGTTCCTCCATCGCGTCGTCGAGGGTCGCGAGCGGGTGTTCGCGGTCGAGCAATGCGACCAGCTCGCGCTGCTCGTCGTCCTCGATGGGCAGGTGGCGGTACAGGCGGGCGAGCGCGGCCATCACCGCGTCGTCGGGCATCTCGGCGAGGTCGGGGAAGGTCTCGGCCGCGTGGTGGAAACCGGCGACCCACGGCATCAGCGACTGCGACACCGGGCTCAGCGTGGCCATCATGTCGACTTCGCCTTCCGGCACCGGCTCGCGCGGGTGCTCGTCGTCGAACTCGAGCACCAGCGGGTCGAACCAACCGTCTTCGACGATCGCGCGGTTCAGCGCGGCGTGGCGGCGCATGATCAGCGCTGTCGTGCGGGTCAGCCATTCCTGATTGACCTCGTCAGGCAGCGGGCTGCCGTCGAAATCGAAGATGTGCGCGAGCCAGGTTGCCGGCTCCAGCAGCACCGGCTGCACGATCACGCCGCACAGGTAGCCGTCGAGCATCACCGCGTCGAGCGGCTCCAGCGGCTCGGGGGTTTCGAGCAACAAGTCGTCGAGCTCGGCGAACTCGGCGTCGGTCAGGTCGTGCGCGCGCGCGGCGGTCGACGGAGGGGTTTCTTTGGGTGTCATGGGCGTGTCTCGGCGCGTAGGTGCGCCATTGTGATCGCCCCTGAGCGCAGGGCCGGCCCACGCCAAGGGACGACCCCTCGGCGGGTGGCTGCGTACTCGCAGCCGGGGGCTGACATCTACACGGAGAAGCGGCCGATCAGACGGTAGCGGGCGCCGGGGTGATAGAGACGAGCAACAGAAGCCACGACCCCCTGCGACACCGTGCGGCGCGACACCATCAGCAGCGCGCTGCCCGTGGCCACGTCGAGCAGCGTCGCCTGTTCGGCGCTTGCCAGCACGGCCTCGACGACCTGCTCCGCCTCGGTCAGCGGCGCATGCTCGAACAGCACGAACGACGGCGTCACCTGCGTGAAATCGCGCGCCAGCAGATCGGGCGCGAGGGCCGGGTTCACATGCCGGTCTTCGAGCTGGATCGGCACGCCGTTCTCCAAGTGCACGAGTTGCACGCGGTACACCGGCGCGTGCTTCGGCAGGCGCATCGCGGCCGACGTGCGCGCATCGGCCTTCTCGCGCACGACGCTGCAGACCCGCGTGGTGTGCGCATGGCCGCGTTCGCGGATCTCGTCGTGGATGTCTCGCACCTGCAGCAGGTTCGAGATCGGGTGCAGCTCGGCGACATACGAGCCCGAGCCCTGGCGGCGTTCGATCAGGCCTTCTTCTTCGAGCTCGCGCAGCGCCCGATGCACGGTCATGCGCGCGCAGCCGAACTCCTGCACCAGCTCGCGCTCCGACGGCAGCCGCACGCCGGGTTCCCAACCGCCGCGCGCGATGCGCTCGCGCAGCGCGGCCTTCACGGTCGCGTAAGGCAGGGTGCGGGATGCGGCGGCAGGCGCGATCATCGGGTCATTCTAGCGACCCGCATGCTAAAGTTGTCTAGACCACTTCGGAGCCATTCAGCATGGACACCGCGCCGCGCCACACCATCGTTCCCGGCCTGCTCGATGCTTCGATGCTCGAACAGGCCACCGCGGGCGGCGCGCGCTGGTCACTGGCCGAGTCAGCACGCGTGGGCGTCGAGGCCAGCGTCGCGGCGGTGCGCGAACTCGTCGCGCAACACGCCGCCGTCTACGGCATCAACACCGGCTTCGGCAAGCTCGCGCAGACGCGCATCGCCGACGCCGACCTCGCGCAGCTGCAGACCAACCTCGTGCTCTCGCACAGCGCCGGCGTCGGCCAGCCGCTGGCGGCGCCCGTCGTGCGGTTGATGCTGCTGCTGAAGGCCGCGAGCCTCGCGCACGGCTTCTCGGGCGTGCGGATGGAAGTCATCGACCTGCTGCTCGCGCTGCTCAACGCCGACGTGCTGCCGGTGATCCCCGAGAAGGGCTCGGTCGGCGCCTCGGGCGACTTGGCGCCGCTCGCGCACCTCGCCTGCGTGCTGATCGGTGTTGGCGAGGCTTTCGTCGACGGCCAACGCCTGCCCGCCGCGCAGGCACTCGCGCACGCGGGCCTCGCGCCGCTGCAGCTCGGCCCGAAGGAAGGCCTCGCGCTGCTGAACGGCACGCAGGCCTCGACCGCACTCGCGATTTACGCGGTGCAGCGCGTGCGCCGCGTGTTCGACGTGGCGGTGGCGGTCGGCGCGATGACGGTCGACGCGGCCAAAGGCTCCGACACGCCGTTCGACGACCGCATCCACGCGGTGCGCGGCCAACGTGGCCAGCGCGCAGTCGCCACGCGCTATCGCGAGTGGCTCGCCGGCAGCGCGCTGCGCGCTTCGCACCTCGATTGCGACCGCGTCCAAGACCCGTATTGCCTGCGCTGCCAGCCGCAGGTGATGGGCGCCTGCCTCGACCAAATCGACCACGCTTGGGGCATCCTGCTGATCGAGGCGAATGGCGTCTCCGACAACCCGCTGGTGTTCGCCGACACGAAAGAGGCTTTGAGCGGCGGCAATTTCCACGCCGAACCGGTTGCGTTCGCGGCCGACAACCTCGCGCTCGCGATCGCCGAGATCGGCGCGCTGGCCGAGCGCCGCACGGCCATGCTGATGGACGCCAGCATCACGGGATTGCCACCCTTCCTGATCGAACACGGCGGATTGAATTCGGGCTTCATGATCGCGCAGGTGACCGCGGCCGCGCTCGCCTCCGAAAACAAGTCGCTCGCGCACCCGGCCAGCGTCGATTCGCTGCCGACCTCGGCGAACCAGGAGGACCACGTCTCGATGGCGACCTTCGCGGCGCGGCGCCTGCACACGATGCTGGACAACACGGCTGGCGTGGTCGCGATCGAGTGGCTGTGCGCTGCGCAGGCGATCGAGTTCCACCGGCCGCTGCGCTCGTCGGATGCGATCGAGGCGCAGCTTGCCCGGCTGCGCGCGAAGGTGGCGCGCTTGAGCGTCGACCGGTTGATGGCGCCGGACATCGAAGCCGCGACCGCATTGGTCGCCGCGGGTCTGTAGTTCGCTGCGGCGCGAGCGGGTCGAGCGCCGAGCCGCCATGGGCCACGAAGAGGCCCACTTCGTGGCCCTCTGCCGGCCCGCATCCCCTCGGGGGATCGCCCGATGTACCCCTCGGGCGCGGGACCGTCATTTCTCCATCTGCACCGCGCGCAGCGTCTCGACGCGGATGTCTTCGGTGACCTGTGCCTTCAGCGCCGAGAAGCGCGGCGTCGTCTTGACGGTGTAGTGGCGCGGATACGGCAGGTCGATCTGGAGTTCGTTCTTGATGCGGCCCGGGCGCGCACTGAACACGGCGCAGCGGTTCGCCATGAAGATCGCTTCGTCGATGTCGTGGGTCACGAACAGGACCGTCTTCTTGTGCAGCTCCCAGATCGACAGCAGCAGCTCCTGCATCAGCGCGCGGGTCTGGTTGTCGAGCGCGCCGAAGGGCTCGTCGAGCAGCAGGATCTTCGGGTCGTTGGCGAGCGCGCGAGCGAGCGCGACACGCTGCTGCATGCCGCCCGACAACTGCTTCGGAAAGTGCGATTCGAAGCCGGTCAGCCCGACCTCGGTGATGAAACGCGCCGCGATCTCGGCCTGCTCCGCTGCCGGCATGCCTTTCTCCCGCAGCCCGAAGCAGATGTTCTCGCGCACCGTGAGCCACGGGAACAGCGTGTAGCTCTGGAACACCATGCCGCGGTCGGCGCCGGGGCCGGCGACGCGTTGGCCGTCGAGCAGCACCTGCCCGAGCGTCGGCGTGTCGAGGCCCGCGACGATGCGCAGCAAGGTCGACTTGCCGCAGCCCGACGGGCCGAGCACGGTGATGAAGTCGTTGTGCGCGACGTCGAGGCTCGTCGGTTGCAGCGCCAATGTCGGGTTGCCACCGTTGACGCCGGGAAAGGTGCGGCCGACGCCTTGAATCGACAGGGTGCTCATGTCAGATCGACGCCCACTTGAACATCGCCCGGTTCGCGCGCTTGAACAGCACATCGGAGATCAACCCGATGACCCCGATCGTGATGATTCCGAAGATGATCTGGTCGGTGGCGAGCAAGGCTTGGCTGTCGGTGATCATGTGCCCGATGCCGTTCGACGCGCCGATCAGCTCGGCAACGATCACATAGGTCCACGCCCAGCCAAGCACCAAGCGCAAAGTCTCGGCGATCTGCGGCGCGGCGGCCGGAATCAGCACGCGCTTGACGATTCCGACGTCGCTCGCGCCGAGCGTGTAGGCCGCCTCGACCAGATCGCGGCGCGTGCCGCCGACTTGCAGCGCGATCATCAGCACGAGCTGGAAGAACGAGCCGATGAAGATCAGCGACAGCTTCTGCGCCTCGCCGATGCCGGCCCACAGGATGAGCAGCGGGATGAACGCCGACGCGGGCAGGTAGCGCGCGAACGAGACGAAGGGCTCGAAGAACGCCTCGACCGGCTTGTACGCGCCCATCGCGATGCCGAGCGGCACCGCGAGAACCGCCGCCAGCACGAAGCCGCCGAGCACGCGCCAGACCGTGAAACCGATGTCCTTCGCAAACCCCTGCTCGGTCAGCAGGATCCAGCCCGACTTGACCATCGCGATCGGGTCGGCCAGAAAGGTCTTGGGCACGAAGCCGCCCAACGTCGCGACGGCCCACACCGCGAAGAACAGGACGAAGAACAGCAGCCCCAGCGCGTTGCGCCTTCCGGGGCTGACCTCGACGAGCGGCTTCAACGGATGCCGACTACTTGATGAAGCTCGTGTCCGCCAAGGTCTTCAAGTCGGGGATCTGCTTGATCGTGCCGATCTCGAGCAGCAGGTCGGCCGCTTCCTTGGTGAAGGCGGCGTGCTCGCCGGCGAAGAACTTCTGGTTCGCGGCCTTGTCCTGCCAGCGCAGGAACGCGGCCGATTTCTCGAACGCCTCGCCGCTCTGCTTGACGTCGGCGCCCATGATCTCGTAGGACTTCTTCGGGTCGGACTTGATCATGTCGAGTGCGGCGAAGTAGCCGTCTGCGAGTGCCTTCGCGGCCTTCGGGTTCTCTTTGAGGAACTTCGGCGAGCAGCCGAAGGTGTCCATCACCATCGGGTAGTCGAGCGTGGTCGCGATGATCTTGCCGGCCTCGGGCTTGGCGCGCACCGCGCTCAGGTACGGCTCGTAAGTCATGCCGGCGTCGAAGTCGGTGGTGCCGGCGATCATGGCGTTGGCGACCGGTTGCGGCTCGAGCGTCAGCACCTTGACGTCCTTGATCGACATGCCGTTCTTCTTCAGGATCCACGCGAGGCCGAAGTACGGCGCGGTGCCGGGCGCCGAAGCCGCGACGGTCTTGCCCTTCAGGTCGGTGATCTTCGCGATCGTCGGTTTCACGACAAGGCCGTCGGCGCCGTAGCTCTTGTCGAGCTGGAAGATCTGGGTGGTCGCGACACCGGCAGCGTTCCAGGCGATCCAGGTTTCGACGGTGGTGGCGGCGCACTGCACGTCGCCCGAGGCGATCGCGAGGTGGCGGTCTTTCTGCGGGATCTTCTTGATCGACACATCGAGACCCTGTTTCTGGAACAGGCCGGCTTCCTTCGCCAGCGTCAGCGGCGCGAAGCCGGTCCAGCCCGAGATCGCGATCGCGACCTTGGTGTCTTCGGCGTGGGCCGAGCCGGCGAACAGAGCGGCCGAGGCGGCGGCGATCAGGGTAAGGCGGCGCGTGACAATCATCGTGTCTCCCGAAGGGTGGATAGAGGTGCCGCAGCCTGACGCAAGCCGCGCGCCGCGCAGTCTACACTTGGCGCTCAACCGGTCTAGACCACTTCGCGCATGTTCACCTTCACGCCAGGCACCGTGCCGCTGCTCGTCTCGTTCCCGCATGCGGGCACCGAGATCCCCGGCGCAATTGCTGCGCGCATGACGCCCGAGGCGCTGCAGCGCGCCGATGTCGATTGGCATTTGCCGCAGCTCTACGCCTTCGCGCATGCGATGGGCGCCAGCACGATCGCGGCGCGTTTCGCCCGCCATGTGATCGACCTGAACCGGCCGCCGGAGGACACCAGCCTCTACCCCGGCCAGGACGTGACCGGGCTGCTGCCGCTCGACACCTTCCGCAAGCAGCCGCTGTACCGGCCCGGCCAGGCGCCCGACGCGGCCGAGGTGCAGGAACGTCGCGCGGTGTACTGGCAGCCGTACCACGACCGGCTGCGCGCCGAGCTCGAGCGGCTGCGCAAGGAGCACGGCAGTGTCGTGCTGTGGGACGCGCACTCGATCGCATCAAGGATGCCGCGTTTCTTCGACGGCAAGCTGCCCGACCTGAACCTCGGCAGCGCCGACGGGCGCGCCTGTGCGCCGGCGCTCCAGGCCGCGGTCGAAGTCGAGATGGCCGCGCAGACACAGTTCACGCACATCAGCAACGGCCGTTTCAAGGGCGGCCACATCACGCGCCACTACGGCCAACCTTCGAGCGGCATCCACGCGCTGCAGCTGGAGATGTGCCAGTCGACTTACATGGACGAGGCCGCACCGTTCGGCTACCGAAGCGATCTGGCCGAGAAGGTGCAGCCTTTGCTACGGCGGATGCTGAACGCCGCGCTGCAGGCGCACGCAAGGTAGACGAGCGCGCGCCCCCTTCAGGCGAGTTCGTGCCGAACGCCTCGGTGCAGGCGGGCGCGCAGGGGGCTGGCCCCGATCGCATACGACAGCTCGGCTGGGTGGTCGACGTCCCACAGGCACAGATCGGCCTGCTTGCCGATCTCGACCGTGCCGCGCGAATCGAGCAGATCAAGCGCCTTCGCCGCGTTCCGCGTGACGCCGAGCAGCGCCTCGGCCGGGGTCATGCGGAACAGCGTGCAGGCCATGTTCATCATCAGCGGCAGGTGCGTGGTCGGGCTCGTGCCGGGGTTGCAGTCGGTCGAGACCGCCATCGGCACCGCGTGCTTGCGGAACAGCGCGATCGGCGGCGCCTGGGTGTCTCGCAGAAAGTAGTAAGCGCCGGGCAGCATCACCGCGACCGTGCCGCCACGCGCCATCGCGCGCACGCCGTCTTCGTCGATGTGCTCCAGGTGATCTGCCGAGAGCGCGCCGAACCCGGCCGCGAGCGCCGCGCCGCCCTGGTTCGAGAGCTGCTCGGCGTGCAGCTTGACCGGCAGCCCGTGCGCGCGCGCGGCCTCGAAAACGCGCCGCGTCTGCGCGGGCGTGAATGCGATGTTCTCGCAGAACGCGTCGACCGCGTCGGCCAGGCCGAGCCGCGCGGCCTCGGGCAGGATGTGTTCGATGACCTCGGCGATGTAGTCGTCGGGCCGACCCGCGAATTCGGGCGGCACCGCGTGCGCGGCGAGCAGCGTGGTGCGCACGTCGACGGGGAACTGCTCGCCAAGTGCGCGCGCGACCTGCAGCATCTTCAGCTCGGCGGTCTGCGTCAGGCCGTAGCCCGACTTGATCTCGACCGTGGTCACGCCGTGCCGCATCAGGCTCTTCAGGCGCCGCGCCGACTGCGCCTGCAGGTCGAGCGGGTTCGCGTTGCGCGTCTGCCGCACCGTCGAGACGATGCCGCCGCCAGCGCGGGCGATGTCTTCGTAGCTCGCGCCGGAAAGCCGCATTTCGAACTCGCGCGAACGGTCGCCCGCGTAGACGAGGTGGGTGTGGCAATCGATCAGCCCGGGCGTGAGCAGCGCGCCATCGCCGTCGAGCTCGGCGTGCACCGGCACGGTCGGGTCGAGTGCGCCGATCGGGCCCATGCCGGCGATCAGGCCGTGGGCGATCGCGATGAACGCCGGCGGCGAGACCGCGCAATCGTCGTCGGTGCAGGTGACAACGCGCACATTGCGGATCAGCAGGTCGATGGCGGGCTTGCTCATGGTGTTGTCAGACCTCGCGGAGCAGTTCGCCGCGCGCCGCGACGAAGTGCTCGCAGGCTACGCGTTGCAGCGCGTGTTCGCCATCCCGAATGCGCCGGGTGCCGGCGACGAACACGTCGCGCACGCTGCTGCGGCCCTGGTTCGCGAAGACGTGGCTCGCGAGCGCTTGCGATGGCGTGAGGCCGGCGAGCGTGCCGTTGCCGTCGAGCACGACGAAGTCGGCCTGCTGGCCGGGTGCGAGCGCGCGGATCGCGCGGCCACTCGCCTGCGCGCCGCCGGTGACGGCGCCGAGCCAGAGGTGATCGGCGACCTGGCGCTTGTTGTTTACCCCGGTATCGTCGCTGACGAGCACGTTGCGGCGCTGCTGCGCGAGGCGCTGGGTGTACTCGAGCAGGCGCAGTTCTTCGGCCGCGTCGACGCTGATGTGGCTGTCGGAGCCGATGCCCCAGGCGCCGCGCGCGGCGAGGTAGTTGGCGGCATCGAATACACCGTCGCCGAGGTTCGCCTCGGTCGTCGGGCACAGGCCGACGACGGCGCCGCTCGCGGCGAGCGCGGCGCCCTCTGCATCGCTCAGGTGCGTCGCGTGGACGAGGCACCAGCGCGCATCGACCGGCGCATGCGCGAGCAGCCACTCGACCGGGCGCTGGCCGCTCCACGCGAGGCAGTCGTCGACCTCCTGCTGCTGCTCGGCGATGTGAAGGTGGACCGGCGCGGCCGCGTCGATCGCATGCACACCGGCGACGAGCTCGCGCAGCGCCTGCGGGCCGACCGCGCGCAGCGAGTGCGGCGCGACACCGACGCGCGCGCCTTGCGCACGGATGCGCTGCGCGATGTCGAGCAGCGCATCCGTGCGGTTGAGGTAGCGGCGTTGATCGATGCGCGGCGGCTGGCCACCGAAGCCGGCGTCCTGATACAGCACCGGCAGCAACGTGATGCCGATGCCCGCGTGTTGCGCGGCGGCGAGCAGCCGCATCGACATCTCGGCCGGGTCGGCGTAGCGCTGGCCCTCGGGCGCGTGGTGCAGGTAGTGGAACTCGCAGACCGCCGTGTAGCCGGCGCGCAGCATCTCCACATAGAGCTGCGTCGCGATCACTTCGAGCTGGTCGGGTGAAATGTCGCGCGCGAAGCGGTACATCAGATCGCGCCAGGTCCAGAAGCTGTCGGCAGGGGTCGAGTTGCGGTACTCGGACAGGCCGGCGAACGCGCGCTGGAAGGCGTGCGAGTGCAGGTTCGGCATGCCGGGGAGCAGCGGGCCGCTCGCGCGCGGCGCATCGATTGGTGCGGCTGCACCGGCAGTGACCGACGTGAGCGCGCCCGCGTCGTCCCACGCAAGCAGCACGTCGCGCGCCCAGCCGTCGGGCAACAGCGCGTGGTCGGCGAACAGCGTGTTCATGGCTTGCGATCCTGACACAGGCGGACGACGAGCAGCGCCGATGCATCGCCGATCGGCGCGACCCGCAGCGATTCGACCGGCTCGCGCCAGAGCAGCGCCTGCATCGGGGCGAGCGTCGAGGGCTCTTCGCCGGCGACCAGCCATGCGCCGGCGCTGCACAGCAGCAGCGTCACGTCGTCGCCGCGCAACCCGGTCGCGTGGCGCTCGCAAGTCACCTCGCTGCGGAACACGCCGCGGCGCGTCATCACGTTGAAGTCGCTGCTGGGGCCGTCGACCAGCGTCGCATCGAGCGCCACATCGCCCGAGAAGTGAAACGGCGCCAGCGGCGTCGTCAGCGCGTGATCGATCGAACCGCGGGCCGAGCGCAGCCGCATCCCCGCGCCGCGCAGCAGCACGATGCAGCGATCGACGCCGGGGAACGCCGAGAACGGTGCATCGCGGGCGACCTCGGCCACGCTGATGCGCCAGTCGAAGTCCGCGCCGCTCGCGCCACCGAAGGCGACCTCGCGGGTCAGCCCCGCGCCGTTCCTCCACGGCTGCGGCGCGATCGCGCGCAGGTCGAAGCGCTGCGGCGACACGCTCACTTCGCGAGCATCGGCAGGTTCAGCTGCTGTTCGCGCGCCGTCTTGATCGCCAGCTCGTAGCCGGCATCGGCGTGGCGCATCACGCCCGAGCCGCTGTCGTTGACGAGCACGCGCGCCAGCCGCTCCGCCGCGGCCTCGCTGCCGTCGGCGACGATCACCATGCCGGCGTGCTGCGAGTAGCCCATGCCGACGCCGCCGCCGTGGTGCAGCGAGACCCAGGTCGCGCCGCCGGCGCAGTTGAGCAGCGCGTTCAGCAGCGGCCAGTCGGAGACGGCGTCGGTGCCGTCCTTCATCGATTCGGTCTCGCGGTTCGGGCTCGCGACCGAGCCGGTGTCGAGGTGGTCGCGGCCGATCACGATCGGCGCCTTCAGCTCGCCGGTGCGCACCATTTCGTTGAACGCCAGCCCCGCCAGATGACGCTCGCCGAGCGCGAGCCAGCAGATTCGCGACGGCAGGCCCTGGAACGCGATGCGCTCGGCGGCCATGTCGAGCCAGCGGAGCACGTGGGCGTTGTGCGGGAACAGTTGCTTGATCTTGCGGTCGGTCTTGCGGATGTCTTCCGGGTCGCCCGAGAGTGCGACCCAGCGGAACGGCCCCTTGCCCTCGCAGAACAGCGGCCGGATGTAGGCCGGCACGAAGCCGGGAAAGTCGAACGCGTTGGTCACGCCCTCGTCGAACGCGACTTGGCGAATGTTGTTGCCGTAGTCGACGGTCGGCACGCCCATCGCCTGGAACAGCAGCATGCCCTTGACGTGCTCGGCGCAGCTCTTCGCGGCGGCGGCCTTCAACTCGGCGTGCTGCGACGAATCGGCCTGCGCCGCCTGCCACTGCTCGACCGACCAGCCGGCCGGCAGATAGCCGTGGATCAGGTCGTGCGCCGAAGTCTGGTCGGTCACCAGCGCGGGCCGGTTCGCGGCCCCGCTTTTGAAGTGCTCGGCCAGCGCCGGCAGGATGCGCGCGGCATTGCCGAGCAGCGCGATCGACACGGCCTTGTTCTCGGCGGTGTACTTCGCGATGCGCGCGAGCGCATCGTCGAGATCGGTGGCCTGCTCGTCGACGTAGCGGGTGCGCAGGCGAAAGTCGATGCTGGCCTGCTGGCACTCGATGTTCAGCGAGACCGCACCGGCAAAGGTCGCGGCCAGCGGCTGCGCGCCGCCCATGCCGCCGAGGCCGGCAGTGAGAATCCACTTGCCGGCGAGGCTGCCGCCGTAGTGCTGGCGCGCGGCTTCGGCGAAGGTCTCATAGGTGCCCTGCACGATGCCCTGCGTGCCGATGTAGATCCACGAGCCGGCCGTCATCTGGCCGTACATGAAAAGGCCCTGGCGGTCGAGCTCGTGAAAATGTTCCCAGGTCGCCCACTTCGGCACGAGATTGGAGTTGGCCAACAGCACGCGCGGCGCATCGGTGTGGGTCTTGAACACGCCGACCGGTTTGCCCGACTGGATCAGCAGCGACTCGTCGTCTTCGAGCACGCGCAGGCAATCGAGGATCTTGTCGAAGCAGGCCCAGTCGCGCGCCGCGCGGCCGATGCCGCCGTAGACGACGAGCTCTTCGGGGCGCTCGGCCACGTCGGGGTCGAGGTTGTTCTGCAGCATTCGGAACGCCGCTTCGGTGAGCCACGACTTGCAGTGCAGTGTCGTGCCGTGCGGCGCGCGCACGACGCGGCCCGGGGCGGAGCGGGCGCCGCGTACGGCGGCGTCGGCGAGGGCGCTCTTGCCAAATGAGAGATCGGTCGTGGAGTTCATCGCGCGTCGCTTTCGGTGCTGTTGAGGCCAAGTGGGCTAGACCACTTTGGCGAGCATGCGGGAAGACGCGCGCCGCGTCAACCGGTGGCCGCGTGTAGGGCTGCCGCTTCGAGCAGCCGCGCGCGCAGCCACTGGTGCGCGCTGCTGCGGTCGCTGCGCTGGTGCCAGACCATCGCGACGTGCAGCCCGGCCAGATCGAACGGCAGCGGCCGCGTCACGACGTGTTCGTCATATCCCGTCGCCTCGACAAAGCAGGCGGGCAGCACGGTCAGCAGGTAGCTGTTCGCAACGACGCGGCCGGCCGTGAAGTACTGGTTCACCGTCAGCACGATGCGGCGTTTGCGGTTCAGCGCGGCCAGCGCTTGGTCGGCCAGGCCGTACGGTCGGCCGGCGAAGTTGACGAGCAGGTGATCGGCCGCGCAGAACGTGTCGAGCGTCAGCGCGCCGGCTTCGGCGAGCGGGTGGCCCTCGCGCATCACGCAGACGTATTCGCTGTCGTGCAGGCGCGTGTGGCGCAGCGGCGAGTCGCCGCCCTGGCTGGCGAGTGCCGAGATCGTCTCGGGGAAGTAGCCGATCGCCAAGTCGGCGTCGCCGCGTTCCAGCATGTCGCTCGGATCGCGGGTGGGCAGCGGCAGCACGCGCAGAGTGGTCAGCGCCTGACTGTCTTCGATCTGCGACACCAGCGGCGGCATGAACAGCGCGGCGGTCGCGTCGGCCATCGCGATCCGAAAACTGGTCGCGTCCGTCTGCGGGTTGAACTCGCCTGGCGACAGCGCGGCGCGCAAATGCCCCAGCGCGGTGCGCACCTCGGGCCACAAGGCTTCGGCGCGCGGGGTCGGCTTGACGCCGGAAGAGACTCTTGTGAGCAAGTCCTCACCTACAGAATTCTTGAGGCGCTTCAACGCATTGCGGACCGCCGGTTGCGTGATCGACAGGCGCTCGGCGGCGCGCGTGAGGTTTCGCTCGGCCATCACCACGTCGAAAACGCGGAGCAGGTTGAGGTCAAGGGTGCGGAAGTTCTGGGCGGTAGCCATCGTCATACGCCTTCGTTATATCGACGATTCACAAGATTGATTGGGGAATAATACGGGTTTACCCTAATATCCTGTCATCGGGACCATCACGGCCCCGGCGTTTGAAGGACATACCGCATGAACACCGCCGTCACATCGCTGCCGATCTCGCTTGCCGCCCCGGCAGGTGCCTCGACCGGCGCAGGCCTGCGCCGTCAGTTCAGCCGAGCCGGCGCCGCCATCTGGCGTGCGCTGGAAGTCATTGGCCGGGGTCGCGCCCACCGCTCGCTTCTGGACCTCGCCGACCAGTACGAGGCACTCCAGCCCGCACTGGCCAAGGAACTCCGCGCGGCAAGCCTTCAAGGCCCGATGGCCTGAGCACTGCGCGTCACACCACTCACAAGCAAGGAACACACCATGACCACCGCCACCCTGCACGCCAATGTGCAACGCAGCCGCTTCGCCCAACACGCCCTGTCGCTGCTGACCGGCATCTTCTCGGCGCCGGCCGCGCGCAGCGCAACCGGATCGGCTTCGCTCGAAGCCCAGCGGGTTCGCGACCTTGCGTACTCCTGGTCGAAGACTGACCCGGGCTTCGCCGCCGACTTGTACGCCGCCGCGGCGCGCCACGAAAGCCTGTATGCGGACTGACAGCCACGACGCGTCGCGCTTCGTGCCGCGCGGCGCGATGCCGGCGATCGACCCCGAGGCCAATGGCCCGGTCAGCGCGCTGGTGCAGCTGACGGCGTGGCTCGGTCGCCGCTGGGGCGAGCGCGCCGACAAGGCTCGCGGCCAGCTGATCCGCGAAAGCCGCCGCTGGCTTTGACCCCGCGGCGCCCATGAAAAAGGCCGGCTGATCGCCGGCCCTTTTTTGCTGGTCGAGAACCCGCGTTCAGGCGGCGAACCGCTTCTCGATCGTCGTCTTGGTCAGGGTCATCTCGGCCGGCAGGTGATACGCCAGTTGCTGGAACAGCTCGGCGTGCAGGCCGAGCTCGGTCTTCCAAGCGTCGGCATCAATGCTGGTGACTTGGTCGAACTGCGCCGGCGTGAAGGCGAGGCCGTTCCAGTTCAGGTCGCCGTAGCGTGGTGTCGTGCCGATCGCGCTCTCGGTGCCTTGCGCCGTGCCCTCGACGCGGCCGATCATCCACTCCAGCACGCGCATGTTCTCGCCGTAACCCGGCCAGACGAACTTGCCGTCCGGGCCCTTGCGGAACCAGTTGACGCAGTAGATCTTCGGCAGCGTCGCCCCCGACGCCTCCAGCGTTTTGCCCAGATCGAGCCAGTGCTGGAAGTAGTCGCTCATGTTGTAGCCCATGAACGGCAGCATCGCGAACGGATCGCGGCGCACCACGCCCTGCTGGCCGGCGGCTGCCGCGGTCGTCTCCGAGCCCATCGTCGCGGCCATGTACACGCCTTCGAGCCAGTTGCGCGCTTCGGTGACGAGCGGCACGGTGGTCGAGCGGCGGCCGCCGAAGATGAAGGCGTCGATCGGCACGCCGGCCGGGTTGTCCCACTCCGGGTCGAGCGCCGGGTTGTTGATGGCCGGCACGGTGAAGCGGGCGTTCGGGTGCGCCGCCTTGGCACCGGTTTGCTTCGCGATCGCGGGCGTCCAGTCGTTTCCCTGCCAGTCGGTCAGGTGCGCCGGGGCCGCGTCGGTCATGCCTTCCCACCAGACAT
>JANXVK010000457.1 GCA_025351675.1 Rhizobacter sp. | reverse complement strand
GGCGCCCGACTTCGGCGCCGAACCCGCCTCGCAGGATGCCCGCTACGCCGCGGCCCGCGTTCTCGACACCGCCGACCACCTGCAACGCCCTTTCGCCATCGTCGACAAGCGCGACGCGCGCGTCTACGTGTTCGACGCGAGCGGTCGGCTGACCGGTACATCGAGCGTGCTGCTCGGCCTGACACCCGGCGACACGGCGATCGCCGACATCGCGCAGCGCGCCCCGGCCAGCCTGATGCCGCACGAGCGCAGCACGCCGTCGGGGCGTTTCGAGTCGCAGCCGGGCCACAACGACAAGGGCGAGGCGATCGTCTGGGTCGACTACGCGGCGTCGCTCGCGATCCACCGGTTGCGCCCGGCGCCCGCGAACGAGCGGCGTCCCGAGCGCCTCGCGTCGGCCGCCGCCGACGACAACCGGATCTCGCTCGGCTGCATCATCGTGCCGGTGGCGTTCTACGAGGCGGTTGTCGCGCCCTTGCTCGGACGCCAGCGCGGTGTCGTCTACGTGCTGCCCGAGACGCGCCCGGTGCAGGCGCTGTTCGGCACCGACGCGCTCCAGCTCGCCGGAGGCTGAGCGCGCGACCCGTACACTGCTTCGGGCACGCGGGGTGCATGGAGCATGACGATGAAGGTGTTGGTTCTCGGCAGCGGCGTGATCGGGGTGTCGTGCGCCTACCAGCTCGCGCTGGCGGGCCACGAGGTGACGGTGGTCGATCGCCAGCCGGCTGCCGCACTGGAGACGAGCTACGGCAACGCCGGCGAGGTCTCGCCCGGCTATTCGGCGCCTTGGGCCGGGCCCGGCGTGCCGATCAAGGCGATCACGTGGCTGCTGATGCAGCACCGCCCGCTGGTGATCCGCCCCAACATCGACCTGAACCTGGTGCGCTGGGCCGTCGCGATGCTGCGCAACTGCACGACGGCGCGCTACGAGCTGAACAAGGGCCGCATGGTGCGGTTGGCCGAGTACAGCCGCGATTGCCTGAAAGAACTGCGCGCGCAGACCGGCATCCGCTACGACGAGCGCATGCAGGGTACGTTGCAGCTTTTTCGCACCCAGGCGCAGCTCGACGGCACGGCGGCCGACATCGCCATCCTGAAGCGCTACGGCGTCGGCTTCGAGCTGCTCGACCGCGACGGCTGCATCCGCCACGAGCCGGCGTTGGCCCATGTCAAAGAAAAGTTCGTCGGCGGCCTGCTGCTGCCCGGCGACGAGACCGGCGACTGCTTCAAGTTCACGCAGAACCTCGCGGCGCTCGCGGTGAAGCAGGGCGTGCAGTTCCGCTATGGCACGCACATCAAGAAGCTGTTGCTGGCGGGCAAGCAGATCGACGGCGTGGTCACCGATTCGGGCACGCTCAAGGCCGACGCCTACCTCGTCGCGCTCGGCAGCTATTCACCTCTGCTGCTGAAAAACGTCGGCATCCGCATCCCGATCTATCCGGTCAAGGGCTACTCGATCACAGTGCCGATCACCGAGGCTGCCGGTGCCCCGGAATCGACCGTGATGGACGAGAGCCACAAGGTCGCGGTCACGCGCTTGGGCGACCGCATTCGCGTCGGCGGCACCGCCGAGCTGGCCGGCTACAGCTTGCGCCTGCACGATGCGCGCCGGCAGACGCTGGAGCACGTCGTCACCGACCTGTTTCCGCGCGGCGGCGACGTGAAGGGCGCCGAGTTCTGGTGCGGCCTGCGCCCGATGACGCCGGACGGCACGCCGGTGGTCGGCGCGACGCGGCTGCCGAATCTCTACCTCGCCACCGGCCACGGCACGCTGGGCTGGACCATGGCCGCCGGCACCGGCCGCGTGATGGCCGACGTGATCTCCGGGCACCCGCCCGGTATCGACTTGGACGGCCTCACCGTCGATCGCTACCCGAACGCCTACGCCTGAGGCGGGCGCCTCACAGGCGTGGCGCCAGCACTTGCGTCAGCCGGTCCTCGACACCGTCGATGCGCTCCAGCTTCGGGTAGCGCAGGCCGCCCTTCCAAGCGATGGCCACAGTCCGGTAGCGCTCCGCGTCTTTCACCAGCAGCTGGATAGTCGCGGCGCCTGACTTCGCCGCCGTGATCGCGGCCTTCAGCCGCTCGGCCTTGTAAGCCAGCCCGTTGACGGCCACCAGTTGCACCGAGGTGCTCAGCCCGGCCTCGAACGCCGGGCTGCCCCAGCGCACGACGATCAACGCACCTTCCTTGCCGACGTCGACGCCGAGCGAGTACGAGAAGTCGTCGTAACGGCGCTGCGCCATCGAACCTTTCGTCGCGCTGTTCGGCTCGTCGCTCCAGCCCAGGCGCCAGCCCGCACGCTCCAGGCCGGCCAGCAGACCGGCGTCGGTGTGCTTGTCGAGCCGCTCACGCAGAAAGCGCGTCCAGTCGTGCGGCTGCACGGCGTTGAGCGCGGCGACCACGTCGTCGAACTGGTACGTGAGCGGCGCGACGCGCCCCGGCTCGACACCGAAAAACGCGCGCGCGAAGTCGTCGAGCGAGCGCTGGCCGCCCGACGCGTCGCGGATCAGCATGTCGGCTTCGAGCCAGACCAGCACCATCTCTTCGTAGTAGTCGCTGCCGCGCTGCCAGTCGCGCCAGTCGTGGCGTTCGCCGCGCGAGCCCATCACCGCCTGGTTGGACGTGTCCTGCAGGTTGCGCCACGCGCGGCCCTTCTGTGCCGACAGCCAAGCGGCCGAGTTCGCAAGCGTATCGAGCATCTCGGTGCTCGGCACCAGACCCGCACGGGCGGCCAGCACATAGCCCCAGAACTGGGTCTGGCCCTCGTACAGCCACAGCATCGAGTCCTGCATTGCCGTGTTGGTGTTCGGCGTCCACAGATCGGCCGGGCGGCGGAACTTGCCGTTCCACGAGTGCACGTATTCATGCGCCAGCAGGTCGCGGCCCACCGACGAGCGCTTCGGATCACTGAAGTAGCCCGGCGACACGCCGTTTTCGCTCGACTGGTGGTGCTCCAGCCCGATGCGGCCGAACTCTGCGCTGATCGCGAACAGAAAGTCGTAGTGCGCGAAGTGGCGTGTGCCGAACAGCTTGTCGGCTTGGGTCACCAGGCCGCGGTGCGCGGCGAGCTGCTCGGGCGTGATCCTGATCTCGTCCGGCGTGTCGCCCATCACGTTCAGGAACACCGTGCTGCGGCCTTGCGCGGCAGCGTCGGGGTCGAGGTCGACGCGCGCCATGTGCTGGCCGGCGAACACCGGCGAGTCGATCAGCGTCTCGACGCTGACCAGCTTGAACTCGGTCGTGGCGCCCTGTTGCGCGGCGACTTCGAGTGCGCTGCCGAACTTCCAGCCCTCGGGCAGGCGCAAGCTCGGCTTGATCGCGATGCGGCTGTCGTCGTGCCCGGCCGGGTACAGCAGCATCGCGTTCCACTGCACGTTCAGCATCTCGGGCGTCACGACGACCCGGCCGCTCTCGCGCTGGGTCGGTGACAGGTGCTGGAATTCGATGTCGAGCGTGGTCGTGCCGGCCGGCACCTCGAGCGTGAACGCGTAAGGGTCGAGCGGGTCGCGCTTCCAGGGCAGGGCCACGCCGCGGGCGCTGATCTGCAGCCCGGCCAAGTCGCCGATGCGACCGGTCGGCCCGTGGTTGCCGGGCAGCCACTGGGGGTGGTAGAGCCGCAGCGGGCCGGGCACGACCGGCACGGTCTCGCGGATGCGGAAGATGCGGCGGTCGAGGTCGGTCGCGTCGACCTGCAGCGTCAGCGTTCCGGCGTAGGAGGTGTCGGTGGGGCGGGGAGCCTGGGCGGTGGCCGTCGTGTGGATCAGCGCGCCCAGCACGGCAGCACTCGTGACGCGGCCGAGGGTACGGACAGAGAAAGTCATCGGGAGGAGGATCGCGTCAGCGCACAGCGCGGAGCCGAGACGATAGGGCATCCGGCGTGCGTCGCGCGCGGTGTGGGTGCGACCGCAGCACTCTTTCGGTTCGTTACAGTCGACGCGGAGGAGACACCGATGTCGAACGAAAAGATTCACGCGCCGATGGCCTGCACCGTGATCGAGGTGGCGGTCGCCGCGGGCCAGGCGGTGCGCGCCGGCCAGA
>JANXVK010000398.1 GCA_025351675.1 Rhizobacter sp. | reverse complement strand
ACAAGAATGCCCGACTCACGTACGTTCGTCGAATCGAGATGATTCAAGACATCACCCATCGAGGCCTGAGCGTGCCGCAGGCCGCAGCTGCGCACGGCGTCAGTGCTCCGACTGCGCGCAAATGGTTGGGTCGCTATCTGGCGGATGGCGATTCGGGTCTGAGCGATGCTTCTTCTCGACCGGATCATTCTCCCCGCGCCATCGAACCGGGCAAAGCTCTGGCCATCGTGGAGTTGCGCCGCAAGCGATTGACCCAGGCGCGCATCGCAGTGGCGCTGGGCGTATCGAAGAGCACTGTCAGCCGGGTGCTCACTCGGGCAGGCCTGTCCTTGCTGAGCAGTCTTGATCCCGTGGAGCCGATCGTTCGCTACGAGCACGAAGCGCCGGGCGACATGCTGCACATCGATACCAAGAAGCTCGGTCGCATCGAGCGGCCCAGCCACCGCGTCACCGGCAACCGGCGCGACTCGGTCGAGGGGGCTGGTTGGGAGATGCTGTTCGTGGCGATCGACGACCACATGTATCGCGCCACCCGCCACCAGTTGCAATGCGTTGAATGCGTACGCTCAGGAGTACAGGACTTCGGCTTGCAACTGCGGGTTGTCGATCTCGTGAGCCAGCACCCGGGCGGCAGCTGCGGCCGGTGCGTGGCTGCCCTCGGCCTGATGGAGGTAGGCGCGGACGACCATTTCGCGCATGCCAGCACGCGCAGCCAGCGCCATCAATTCTTCGGCCCAGGCTCGCGCCTGCGGCATACGGGCCTTGCCGGCCGCATGACACAGCGCGTCAAGCGCATAGGCCTTGGCCCATAGATAGCCGTCGGGCAGGCGCGTGCAGCGCTTCAGTGCATCCAGCAGGATCTCGGCCGCCCGCGCGGAATGGCCGCGGGCCATGGCCACGCGTCCCAAACCGCGGCCAGCCATGCCTTCCCAGCAGGGATCGCCCAGTTGGCAGCCCAGTGCAAAGGCCTGCTCGAAGAGCTCGGCCGCCGAATCGACCCGGTCGCGCAGCAATTCCGCCTCGGCGCGCAGCGATTGGGGCCAAGGCAGAAAGGCCGTCCAGACACGCCGTGATTCGTTGGTGGAAGCGTCGAGGGCGGCCACCGCGCCATCGACATCGCCGCACAGCAGCAGCGCGCGACCCAGCATGGACTGGGCAAAGATCGATTGCTTCACGTCGCCCACCGACGCGGACAAAGCCACGGCCCGACGCAGCATCTCGGTGGCGGGGCCGTAGTACGCGGCGTCGCTCAAGATGGCGCCGCGCACCGTGGTGATGCGGGCCAGTTCGGCCGTGTCTTCGGCGGCGAATCCCGTGGCGCGGTCCATCCAGGCCAGCGCGCGCTCGTAGCTGCCGCGCAGCATTTCCACGTAGCCCAGTTCGCGGCATGCCGCTGCGGCGAGTGGCGGCGCGTCATGCTGGCCCAAGGCCAGCGCCTGGTGCAGCGCGGCGGCGCCTTCTTCGTCGCGGCCGCGCGCGGCATGCACCAGGGCGCCGCCCAGCGCGAGGCGCGCGCGCACCCGCAACTCGGGGTCGCCGATGCCGTCCGCATCGGCCATGGCGCGGCGCAGACACTGCAGGCCGGCCTCCAGCACGCCGGCGCCGATGGCGGCTTCACCGGCCTGCAATTGCGCCACGACGCCGGCACGGCCTGACGCCGGACCGGTGGTGGGAGATGCCGTGCCCGTGTGCAACGCGTCGGCCAAGGCCGACCCCGGCACCACGCCGAGCTCGCGCAGGAAGAGCGCACGGCAGGCGGCGGCCTGACGGGCCGCACCCACGCCATCGCCCGCCGTGCACAGGCAGCGCACCAGCAGCACCTGGAAGCTCTCGTCCAGCGGATCCAGGCCCACGAGGCGGGCCGCCAGTTGCGCAGCCTCGGTGGCAGCACCGCTGGCCAAGCGGGCCAGCGCGGCCTCGCGCAGGACCGACTGCGCGGTCGCACGCATAGGGCGGCGCTCGGCCTCGAGCCACACCTCGAAGGACGGACTTGAGGCGAAGCCCATCCCGTCGAGCAGGTCCTGCCCCAAGCCCGGCACCAGCAGGGCTTGAGACCAGTGCCCGCGCGCCACCACGTCGATGTCGACATAGGCCGTGCGTTCCAGGCGCAGCAGGAGGACGTCGCCCGCCAGCCCCACGTCGCCCAGTGCGCGGCGCAACTCGCTCAGGTTCCAGCGCAGCGCGGCCAGCGGGTCCTCGGCGTCCTCGAAGAGCAAGGCGGCCAAGCGCTGCCGGCTGACACCCGCCGGGTGCTGCACCAAGTAGGCCAGCAAGCCCCACGCCTTGTGGCCGCGCAGTACCGCCTTGACGCCGCCTTCGCGCAACACGCTTGGCCTGCCGAGCAGGTGAATGATGGGTCCCATGCACCGATCGTCCGGCAGAGCGATCGTCGGCGCAATGGGCAAGTGCATCAGGCTTCGGCGGTGGTCGGGTCGATGGTGCGGACGACACGCGCCACGCTGTCGGCGGGGAAGCCGCCGCGCCGGGCATGCTCGCGCACCAAGTCTTCGCTGGGGGCGTTGTAGACGCAGTAAATCTTGTCGCTCGTCACGTAGCTGGTCACCCATTGCACGTCGGGGCCCAGCTGGCGCAGCACGCTGCAAGACTTTTCTGAGATGGCCTGCATGTCGGCCGCCGAGGCAGCGCCGATCTGGGGAATGGATCGTTCGATGACGAATTTGGGCATGGTGTTCACCAAGTGGGTTGAGGGGACGGATCTGGTGTGAGGAGCCGGCGTGTGACCGGAAAAGGGCTTCCGCGACCTCAAGCCGCCCAGACCGATTCCTTCAGCGCAGCGATCAGCACCAGCGGGTTCGGCCAATCCTCGCAGTGCTGGTAGCGGTGGGCCAGCCGCACCTTGCCGGCGGTGCCGATCACAAATTCGCCGGGCAATTGCCAAGGGCTGTTCACCGCCGCGCGGGACGTGCCGCGCCGCGACTGCTGCAGGCGGCCCCCGGCCTCAGCGTCGATCTTCAGAAACTCATCCGGCGCATCGAAGACGATCTGCGACGGCTTGCCTTCCAGCAGGTCATAGGCTTCGTAGACGCTGCGGACCGGGTCGCAAAGCACGGGGCAGGGCAACTGGTGCCGCGCCGCATAGTCTGCGGGTTGGGCGCGACCGCCTTGGCCGACGATGAGCACCTGGGCCCCGAGGGCCCGGTAGTCGTCGAACTCGGCCTGCAAGCGCCGGGCTCGGTCGGCGCCGCAACTGCAGCCGTAGTGCCGCCAGAACATGAGCAGCACGGGTCCGTCAGGCCAGACATCGCGCAGGCGGACCGAGCGGCCAGCCGAGTCCTGCAGTTCGAAGTCGGGCGCCGTGTCGTCGGTCTGCACGGGTACTCTCGCCCAACGCAGGCGAGACGGTCCTTGCCTCCACATCGAGAGCCATTCGGCCTCTGCGGATTGAATCTGCAGGCTCAATGAATCGGACATGGTCAGTTCCTTGGGAGTGAAGAGAGGCACCGAAAAGACAGGGGTGCGCCGTTTGATCGGGCGTGTGATGGGATTCGCGGCCGGCATGTGCTTCGGGTGTGCCTTGCCCGCCCGAGTTGCAGGTCGGCCCTCTCGCGGCGAACCGGCCTCTTGCCGTCTGCCCGTGATCAAAGGCGCATGGTTCGCAGTCGGCTCGACACGGCATCAACCGTTGCCCTGAATTCCTTGCGAACGATGCACTCTGCAGATCTGGGTACTTGGACCGGACGGTCAAAAGCGCCCGCAATTGGCCGATAGCAGTCGAGTTCGATTCCAAAACCGCACTCGCAGTGAGCTGAGCCAGAGTCTGTCAGCGGCTGCATGAACAAGCCCAACACCCGTGCGACATGTATCCTCAGTCCCTTTACTCAAAGGGATCGAAATGGCACTGGCAAAGAAGAAGCGCGTAGGCAAGAGAACCATTTCTGCCAAACAAGTCAGAAAGACGGCTAGCGGCAGGAAGCGCCACAAGTCCGACGGCACCCAGCCTCCGAAGGTGGTGTTTCCCACTTCGACGCCAGCGGCGTCCTGACTGCTCGGACAAGCGGATCGCGCCAAGCCGCTTCGGCTTGGTCGCTCGCTCGGTGCGAAGTGGCGGCCGAGGGCCATTGCGGACTACCGCGAAGCGGTCACTCGTGACCAGCGCCGCGTGGCCGAAAATCGCCAAATCGCCAAATCGCCAAATCCGCACAAGCGCCAAGTCGTCACAAGCGCTGAAACGGCGCCTTTCCTGTCGCGCGGCACCACAGCAGCGCCGGCAGCCGCAGCGCGAATTCGAGCATCAGACGAATGTGCATCCAAGTCAGCAGCGCGTTGTCGCGGCCGTACCGGAAGTGCGAGACACCACCCTCCTCCGCCGTCAGGTACTTGACCGGAGCCGCGAGGTTCAGCGGCTTGACGCCGCGCCATGCGAGCCGCACCACGGCCTCGGTATCGAAATCGAAACGGCGCATCCAGGGCTGATGGCGCATCACCGCGATCAGGTCGGCGATCGGGTAGACGCGAAAGCCGTAGAGCGAGTCGTCGATGCCGGCGCCGAGGGTTTCGAGGTTGGTCCACCAGTTCGAAACGCGCCGGCCACGCACGCGCAAGCGCGGCGCCGCGGCGTCGAACACCGGCCGGCCGAGCACCATCGTCTCGGGGTGGCGCATCGACAAGCGCATGAAGTCGTCGATGAGCTCGGCCGGGTGCTGACCGTCGGAGTCCATCGTCAGCGCGTGCGTGAAGCCGGCCGCCCGCGCGGCCTGCAGGCCGTTCAGCACCGCCGCGCCCTTGCCGGCGTTCGCGGGCAGCTCGATCAGCTTGAGGCCGGCGTCAGCGGCGGCCATCTCGCGCAAGCCTGCCGGCGTGCCGTCGGTGCTGCCGTCGGTGACGACCCAGACCGGCTCCCATTGCGCGCGCGCGGCGCGCACCGTCTCGTACACCTTCGGGCCGGTGTTGTAGCTCGGGATCAGCAGCACATGCGTGCGCGAGGCGGCAGGGCGCGTCATCGCCGCAACTCTTCCGCAAAGTACGTCTCGAGCCGCTTCAGCAAGCCCTGGTGATCGGCCTCGGGCGCGAAGCGTGCGCCCAGGCGGACGTTGAACACGACAGGGAACTGCGGTGTGCGCCAGATCGGCCAGCCCTTGCCGAGGTACGGTGACCCGGCCTCGATGAACACGGTCTGGATCGGCACGCCGGCCATGTGCGCGATCAGCGTGATGCCGGGGCGAAATGGGTTGATCGGTGCCCGCACGGTGCGCGTGCCTTCGGGGAACAGCACGAGCTGGCCGCCGGCTTGCAGATTCGCGACGCAACTGCGGATCATGCCGCGCGGCGGGTCGTTGCGGATGTAGCGCGCCAGGCGCGCGCCGGCGCCGAGAAACGGGTTGCGCATCAGGCTCGCACGCATGATGCAGATGCCGCGCGGAACGCGCGCGATCACGAGCAGCGCATCGAGCATGGTTGGGTGGTTGGCGGCGATGATCAGGCCGGCGTCACGGCTCAGCACGTCGAGCGCGGTGTAGTCGACGCGCATCAGGCCGAGCCACTGCGCGCAGGCCCAGAACCCGCGATACACCGACGAGATCGCCGCGCGACCGACGACCACCCCCTGCTCACGCGTCAGGAACGGATAGAGCGCGAGGCAGACGAGGTTCCAGGTCAGCGACATCGCGCCGAGGTGCGCGAGCAGGACGTAGAAGAGAACGGTCTGGAAGAGACGCCGGAGAAAGCTCAAACAGCACCTCAGTCCGAAGCCGCCACGAGCTCGGACGAGGTCGCCAGAATCCAGGAGATGCCGAAACCGAAGGTCACGGCAGAGCTGCGACGCACCAACGGGCTGTCGTCGAAGGCGGCGCCGCGCAGGTTGTCGTAGCGCACGAAACCGCCGACCCACATGTTGCCGAAGCGGCGCGAGGTGGCCGCCACGGCGCGCCAGCCGGCGTAGCCGCCGTGGGCTTGGAAGGTAGGGCGATTGGCGGTCGCATACGGCGCATCGACGCCGTAGTAGTACTGGTGGAACTTGCGGTCGGCGAACACCGGGCCGGTCAGCGCGCCGAAGTTCCAGCCGCCGCCAAGGCCGCCGACATCGAGGTTCAGGTTCGGCGAGAACGTGGCGCCGACGAACTTCGGCGAGCGCTCGACCGAAATCGCGCCGCGCACCGGCAGACGCAGGTCGAGCCTCCAGCGGTCTTTCAGCGAGTTCGCCAGCGTGAGGTTCAGGTTCGGACCGATCTCGAACGTACCCTTCAGGTTCGGCATGCCTTCGCGCGCAATATTTTTGCTGCTGCGTGCGGGAGTGGATGCCGCCACGCTGACGTCGACCTTGATGCGCTGTGAATTGAACAACAACGCGCGCGCGCCGTCGCGGTCGGCCGTCAGCCAGGTGCCGCGGTAGACGATGTAGGGCAGCGGCAGCACGTAGAAGTTGCTCTGGTCGGAGCCGAGGTAGTCGGGCAGGCGCAGGCCGGCGACACCGAGGCCGAGTTCCCAGAGCGGGCGTTGCACGCCCGGGTTCAGCCCGGCATCGACATCGGGGCCGGGTTCGACCGGCTGGTCGGCCGCGAACGCGCCAGCGCTCAGCATGCCGACGAACGCCAGTAGCAGGCCGCGCGCAGGTTCGCGCCCGATCACCCGGCGACCCCGACGGCGTGCACGAACCCGTGGGCCTCGATCTCGACCAGCAGGTCGGCGCGGCAAATGTCGGCCTGCAGGTAGACGGCCTCACGTGCCGCCGCGCTGCCGGCGCCAACCTCGCGCTCAAAGACTTCGCGCACGACGCCGAGGTCGCTCGGATGCCGCACGTAAACGGTGTAGGTCATTTCATCGGCGGCGAACGCTGCGCCTGCGCGCTCGCCCGCGGCCTGCCGCACCATCGCGATGTTCAGCAGGCTCTCTTCGGTCTGCCTGCGCACATCGCCGATGTGCAGGCTGGTGTGGCCGACGATGCTCGCTGTGCCCGAGATGAACAGCACTTGGCGGCCGCCGCCGCCATCGGCCAGCGCGGCGCGCGAGAAGGTCGGGCTGCGCGGGCCGTAGGCATCGGGGTAGCGGTACGCGCTGACCTGGCGCGGATTCTCGATCGCCAGCGGCGCTTGGCGGCCGGCGAGGAAGTAGACCCGCAGCGGGCCATCCTGCGTGCCGAGCGCGCACGCGGCGGGCGCGCCCTCGAAGGCGCTGCGGCGCGCTTCGATGAAGGCCTGCTGGCGGCCGGCGTTGAACTGGCGGTAGCGCTCGCTGCCATCGGCCTCGCAGTTGATGTCGGCGAGGTAGTTCCACAGCCGCAGCAGGTTCGGGCAGGCGTTCTCGGCCAGCACGGCGAACAGGTCGCTGTACGCGCGATGCGAAGCGGCCTGCAGGCCCCCGGCTGCGTCGTCGATCTCGGCGAAGCCGTGCAGCCACTGGCCGTCGGTCGCGTAGCGCACGCAGCCGTGGCGGCGTTCTTCGGCGGGCGCGGCGGTCGACCAGGCATCGAACACCGCCCCCGCGGGGGCGAGCAAGGCAGCGTGCAGCGACTCTGCTCCCAACCCGACGCGCCGGCCGCCGAGGGCAGCAGGCGCGGCATCGGCCGCGCTCAACCGCAGTCGCCGGAACAGCAGCGGCTCAGGCGTGGCGGTCGTGCGCCGTGGCGCGACGACACTCACGCGGACCGACCCTCGAAGTCGCGGAGATCGGTGCGCAAAGGCGTTGAAAGGGGCGGGTTCATGGCCGGCGAATTGTATCGTCAGCCCCTCTGACGCCCGGCGGCTGCCGGGGCCTGGAACAACGGCTATTCGCCGAGGTAGGCGGCGCGCACCTTGGGGTCGTTCAGCAGCTGTTTCGCATCGCCGCTCATCGTCACTTCGCCCGAGTCCATCACGTAGCCGCGCGACGCGAGCTGCAGCGCGCGGCTCGCGTTCTGCTCGACCAGCAGCACGGTCGTGCCACGCTGGTGGATGTCGTTGACGACCTCGAAGATCTTGTCGACCATGATCGGCGAGAGGCCCATCGATGGCTCGTCGAGCAGCAGCACCTTCGGCTGCGCCATCAGCGCGCGGCCCATCGCGAGCATCTGCTGCTCGCCGCCGGACATGGTGCCGGCGGCCTGGGTGATCCGCTCCTCCAGACGGGGGAACAGCGCGAACACCCGGGCCAGGTCGGCCTTGGCCGTGGC
>JANXVK010000373.1 GCA_025351675.1 Rhizobacter sp. | reverse complement strand
CGGCGTTCAGCTTGTCGGCGAGCGGCGTGAGCACCTCGTTGAATTTGTCGCTCGAGCCCATTGCGCGACCTCCCGAGACGATGATCTTGGCCGAGGTCAGTTCGGGCCGATCGTTCTTCGCGATCTCGGAGCCGACGAAGCTCGACTTGCCCGAGTCGGCGACGGCCGCGATGATCTCGACGGCGGCCGAGCCACCGGTGGCCGGCGCAGGGTCGAAGCCGGTGGTGCGCACCGTGATCACCTTGACCGCATCGAGGCTCTGCACGGTGGCGATCGCATTGCCAGCATAGATCGGGCGCTCGAAAGTGTCGGCCGCGTCGACCTTGGTGATGTCGGAGATCTGGCCGACGTCGAGCTTGGCCGCAACGCGCGGCGCCACGTTCTTGCCCGCCGCGGTGGCCGGGAACAGGATGTGGCTGTAGTCCTTCGCGAGGGCGAGCACCTGCGCCGCGATGTTCTCGGCCAGACCGTGCTCGAAGTAAGCCGCATCGGCGTGCAGCACCTTCCCGACACCAGCAATCTGCGCAGCCGCGGCGGCGGCGCCACCGGCGTTCGCGCCGGCGATCAGCACGTGCACATCGCCGCCACATTTCAGTGCGGCCGTCACGGTGTTCAGCGTCGCGCCCTTGACCGTTGCATTGTTGTGTTCAGCAATCACCAGCGTAGCCATTTCAGATCACCTTCGCGTCATTCTTCAGTTTGGAAACCAGCGTCGCCACATCGGGCACCTTGATGCCCGCGCTGCGCTTCGGCGGCTCGCTGACCTTCAGCGTCTTCAGGTGCGCCTTGATGTCGACACCCAAGTCGGAAGGCTTCAGCACTTCCATGACCTTCTTCTTCGCCTTCATGATGTTGGGCAACGTGACATAGCGCGGCTCGTTCAGGCGCAGGTCAGTGGTGATGATCGCCGGCAGCGTCAGCTTCAGGGTCTCGGCGCCGCCGTCGACTTCACGGGTCACACTGACCGAGTCGGCCGTCAGTTCGACCTTCGACGCGAACGTGGCTTGCGGCAGGTCGGCGAGCGCGGCCAGCATCTGGCCGGTCTGGTTGCAATCGTCGTCGATCGCCTGCTTGCCGAGGATCACGAGGCCAGGCTGTTCCTTGTCGATCAGCGCCTTGAGCAGCTTAGCGACCGCAAGCGGCTGCAGTTCGTCGGTGGTTTCGACCAGGATCGCGCGGTCGGCGCCGATCGCCATCGCGGTGCGCAGCGTTTCCTGGCATTGCGTGACGCCGCACGAGACGGCGATCACTTCGGTCACCAGGCCCTTCTCTCTCAAGCGAACCGCTTCTTCGATGGCGATCTCGTCGAACGGGTTCATGCTCATCTTGACATTGGCGATGTCGACGCCGCTACTGTCGGACTTCACGCGAACCTTCACGTTGTAGTCGACGACGCGTTTGACGGGGACGAGAACCTTCATGCAGCTGTCTCCTGAGACGGGATTCTGGGTTGATCGGATTCTAGTTCGCGGGGATGAAACCAGCCTGCCGCGAAGGTGACGTGAAACGAACGAGAGGTAAAAAAAGAACGACCGTGCTATTTTAGACTGAAGTCGCGGATAGACTGCGCGGCGCCATGAACGACTCGCTGGATTTTCTCGGACTCGAAGCTGCGCCGGCGGCGCCGTACATCGGCGTGTTTGACTCGGGCGTCGGCGGGCTGTCAATCCTGCGTGCGCTGCGCGAGCGGCTGCCCGATGCGTCGATGATCTACGTCGGCGATGTGGCGCACGCGCCGTACGGCGATCGTTCTGCGGACGAGGTGATTCGTCGCAGCTCGCAGATCGTCGAATGGCTGGCCGCGCGAGGCGCGACGATGATCGTTGTCGCCTGCAACACCGCGACGGTTCTGGCGATTGAGGCGCTGCGGGCGCGTTGGCCCGCGCTGGTGTTCGTCGGCGTCGAGCCGGGCGTGAAGCCGGCTGCGGCCAGATCGCGCACACGGCGGATCGCGGTGATGGCGACGGTGGCCACGGCGAGCAGCGAGCGCTTGCGACACCTGATCGCACGCTGCGCCGAAGATGTGCACGTTCATGTGCAGCCTTGCCCCGGGCTCGCGGAAGTGATCGAGCGCGGTGTACTGCAAGGTCCGACCTTGCTCGATGTGCTGAAGCCGCATTGCGACGCGATTCGCGCCGCGAACGTCGACACCGTCGTGCTCGGCTGCACGCACTACCCGCTCGTCGAGGCGTCGATTCGAGAACTGTTGAGCGCCGAGGTCGCCGTGATCGACACCGCAACGGCGATCGCCGAGCGCAGCGCGTCGCTGTGGGAGCAATCGCTGCCCGCGTTCGGCGCTCCACCCGTCGTGCGCGTGCTCAGCACGGGCGCGACTGACACGATCCGCCTGCTGCTCGCGCAATGCCCCGGCGTCGATCACATTGCGGTCGAAGTTCTGACTATCATCCCGTCCATCCTGCCCGGGTGACGAAATTGGTAGACGTAGCGGACTTAAAATTCGCGGCCGAAAGGCGTGCGGGTTCGACTCCCGCCCCGGGCACCAAGGCTTCGCTGGAAACCCGATGCACCCACGCGGGGATGCGGCCGCCTCCTACACGCCGCGCCCGGACCCTGCAGAAGAATGCGGGCATGCCCCACAACCAATCCTCTCACGCTTGGCTGGGCCGCTTTTGCGCCCAGCTGATGCGCATAAAGCCCGGCCTGAACATGATCGTCGCGGTGAAGCACGCGGTCGCGACCCAGCCCTATGCCGCCGATCTTGAGCCAGAGAACGCCGCGAGGCTGTTCTTGGAATCGCACCCCGGCGTGCTCGACGTCAAGTACAGTCCCCGACCCCGCAAACACTGACCGTCTACAACGACAAGAGCCTCGCATCGCTGCGAGGCTCTTGTCGTTTGGAGGCGCGATCCGGAGTCGAACCGGACTGACTGGATTTGCAATCCAGGGCATAACCGCTTTGCTATCGCGCCGTTGTATGGAGCCGGGAATTCTAGACAAGAAAAAGGGAAGCACTCGGCTTCCCTTTGACCCCGACTTCTGTTCGCCAAATTTGGAGCGGGAGAAGAGTCTCGAACTCTCGACCTCAACCTTGGCAAGGTTGCGCTCTACCAACTGAGCTACTCCCGCATTTCTGGCGCCGCTCGTGTGAGCCACGTGTCGCCAACAGAGCCCGAATTATAGGCTGAAAAAAGGCTACCCTGCAAGCCAGCCTCGTACGAAGCTCAGTGCGTCAACAATTCCGCCC
>JANXVK010000317.1 GCA_025351675.1 Rhizobacter sp. | reverse complement strand
TGCAGATCACGAACAAGCGCAGGGTGCCGAGGACGCCGAACCAGAGCACGTCGGCGTTCTCAAGCAGGGGCGCAAAGTTCCAACGGTAGAGCATGTCAGCGCGCCATCCCTTCGCCGCTCGCCCCCAAGCGTCTCTCGACGCGGTGGACCAGTGTGCTGATGGCGAAGATCACGACGAAGTAGATCAGCGCCGTCACCGTGAAGACCTCCAGCGGACGGAAGGTCTTCTGGGCCACCTCGTTGGTCTGGAACAGCAGGTCGGCATAGGACACGATTGCGACCAGCGTGGTGGTCTTCATCAGCTCGATCGCCCGCTCGAGAAACGCGGGGATCATGCGCTTGACGGCCTGTGGCAGCACCACCCGGCGCATGACTTGGCGAGGCGTCATGCCGAGCGCGCGCGCCGCCTCCCACTGACCCCGTTCCACCGAGACGATACCGCCGCGGAACACCTCGGCGAAGAAGGCGGCCGATTGGATCGAGAAGGTCAGCACGGCTGCAACGTATGGCGTCATCTCCACCTTGATCAAGACCGGCAAGGCGAAGAAGAACCAGAACAGCTGCACCAAGGGCGGCGTGGTGCGAAAGACTTCGATCACCGCCCCAGCCGGCCAAGCCAGCACCCGCCGTGGCGAAAGCCGCATCAGCGCCAGCACGAGCCCGAGCGGCACGCCGAAGGTCAGCGCCGCGCCGGTCACTTTGAGGGTGTTGAGCAAGCCGAGCGCCAGGAGATCGGCGTTCGCCCACACCGGCGCGAAGTTCCAGACATGCATGGCAGAGGATGTGTCAGGACTTCAGCATTTCCTTCATCACCGGCGGCGAAGCCTTCGGGTCGAGGCCGAATCCGACCAGGAATTCTTCGTACCACTTTTGCGTCTGCCCGCTCGTGTAGAACTTGCCGACTTCCTTGTCGACCCACTCGACGAAGGACTTGTCGGCGTCCTTCCGCACGGCGACGCTCGAAGCTTGCGACTGTGCCGGCGTGGGCACGACGATCTTGCCGGCGCCCAGTTTCTGACGCGCCGCCAGCAGCGGCGGGTGGAACAAGCACACCGCGTCGGCCCGACCGGCTTGGAAGGCAGCGATCGCTTCTGCATTGCCAGGGAAGCGCGAGATCGATGCCTTCGCCACGTTCTCGCTGAGGAACTTGTCCATGCTGCTGGCCTGCGGCACGGCAATGCGCACGGAGGGCTGGTTGAGGTCTGCCCACGCTTTCACCGGCAGATCATCTCGCGCCAGAACAGCGAGCGAGTAGTAGAGCAGCGGCGTCTTCGGAAAGTCGACCGCCTCCGCGCGCTCGGGAGTGGCATCCATCATCGACATCATGTCGATCTTGTTGCCCTGCAGCGCCGCGATTGCCGTGCCCCACGTCACCTCGACCGGCTCGAATTTGACGCCGAGGTCCGCACCCATCGCTTTGCCCAGTGACACGCCGACGCCACCGGCCCATTCGCCGCTCTTCGGATCCTTCGTGAACCAAGGCGGTGCCTGCGTCACCCCGACGCGAAGCGAGCCACGTAGCTTGATCTGGGCCAAGGTGCCGGAGGTCTGCGACCAGACCGCTGGCGCGCAGGCGACTGCGGCGAGGGCAAGCACACTGCGGCGGTGAATGTTGGCTTTTGTCATGTCAGAGCTCCTGCTTTTGAGGTGGGTGTGAAGAAGACGAAGAACCCGAAGTGCGCATGCGGGTGCTGAGGAACTTCTCGGTTTGACTGGCCCCGCGCAGCATGTGGCTGTCGATCTCGGCATGCATCGCACCGAGGTCGTCCCCCAGGGCTGCGGCGATGTAGTCGTCGTGCGCGTCTCTCCGCGGCCCGCGCTTGCCGTGCGCGCGATGGTGTGCCGCCCAGTACAGCTGGAGTCGCCCGCGCAGGTCGCCCCAGCTTCGCTGCAACAGCCGGTGTCCGCTGGCCTCGTAGACGAGGCTGTGCAATTCGAGTTCGGCCGCGATGCTGGCGAGGTCGTCACCACGATCAATGGTCTTCTTCAGCGCTGCGTTGCGCCGGTGCAGTTCCTTGCCGAAGGCTGGATCGCGCTTGGGCCACGCCTGCTCGAAGGCGAATCTTTCCAGCGCAGTTCGCAGCGAGTGAATCTCGCGCACGTCCTGGATGGAGAGATCGATGACCCGCGTTCCGGTGTACGGCACCGTCGTGATCAAGCCCTCTTCGACAAGCTGTCGCAACGCTTCGCGCAGGGGAGCGCGGCTGACACTGAACCGTTCGGCCAAGGTCGTTTCGATAAGGGCGTCGCCTGGTTCCAACTCACCAGTCAGGATGGCCGAGCGAAGCCGGTCAGCAATGTGCTCGCGAAACGTGGCGCGAGGCAGCTTGGAGATCTGGTCGGCGAATGCCATTTTGTCCGCTGCGATAAATGATCGATTGTCGACAATGTAATCGGAGGAGGGCACGGAGGCAAGCGTTTGAAAGCACCCAAGGTCCAAGACCGAGGGCGCTTGGTGCGGTGACAGGACAGAACTGGATCGGAGCCGACCAGATCAAGCAAGTTGAGGGTGGGGGGATGCGCAACTGCAAAGGAGGCGTCACAATCGTAGGCAATTTTGCCGTGCCCTCGAGGCCATCCAATGCAAATCGCTTCGACTACTCTTCTGCCAATCTTGGTGATGACGCTCGCCGCTTGCAGCAAGACGACACCAGACAATCGCGCTCCGGTGGCTCCCACAGCGACGATCTCGTCGGTGCCGGTGGCGGTGACCCCGGCATCGTCTCCGGCATCTGATCCCTCGGTGCCGTCGGCATCGAACGTGGTGTCGTTGCCTGCGTCGTCTGCAAGCTCTCCTACCGCGTCTGAACTCGCGTCGCCGCCGGCGTCGCCTGCGAGCGCGCCGTAGCAAACGGATCTGCGCTCCGCCCGGTCACGTGAACGTTATCTGCTAACTGATTCCCGGGGGGCGCGGACTCAGTAACCGCCTCTGCCGGCCGATCTCGGAAAAGCGTCTGGTCGACGTCTCGCGCCCTATCGGCGGCCTCTGGCCCTTTGGCCATCGCGTACGTCAGCGCCGCCTCGGCCGTGCGCCAACGATGTCCGCACGCTAAGGATGGTCTGCTTTAACCGCTTCGAGATGTGCTGACGCCGCTGATTCGAGTCGATGGGCTGGCTCAGGCCGCGGGTTGTGGGTCCTCCGACCACTTTCATTGCTTTGGCGGTCGCCTTGGCGGTTTTCAAGCGCACTCATG
>JANXVK010000262.1 GCA_025351675.1 Rhizobacter sp. | reverse complement strand
ACCCAGGCGCCCTCGGCGAGTTGCGGGCTGTGGTCGTCGAGCTGGTAGAAGGCCATGCGGATTTGCCTGAGGTGGGTGAGCCCATAATTCTAGGGTTTCGATTCCCGAACCGAGGCTCCTCGCCATCATGCGCATATTCGCCGTTCTCCTCGCCGCCTGGGCCCTCGCGGGCGGAGCGTTCGCCGCAGCGCCGACGCCCCTATCGGTCGACGCCATGCTCACCGCCACGCGGGCCGAAAAGGTGCTCGACTCGATGTTCACGATCTTCGACCAGTCGATACGCCAGGGGATGGCGGCGTCGCTGCAGGGCCAGACGCCGAACGCCGAGCAGCAGCGCCTCCTCGATGCGTTGCCGGGCCAGCTCGCCCAGGCGTTTCGCGAGGAGATGACCTGGGCCAGGCTGCGGCCGATCTACGTCCGCGTCTACCAGGAGATTTTCACGCAGGACGAGGTCAACGCCATCACCGCGTTCTACAAGACACCCGCCGGCGCAGCCTCGATCGACAAGCTGCCAGTCGTGCTGCAGAAATCGATGACCGAAAGCCAGGCGCTGATGGGCCCGATGATCGAGCGCTTCAAGACGATCCAGCAGAAGGTCGCAGCCGACGTCCAGGCCGCGAAGTAGGCGCGTGATGAACCCGCGGCGGTGCGCGCTGGCGATCCTGCGCCTGAGCGACCCGGTCGCGAAGGCGGCGCAGGCCAGCGCGCTGTTCGCCGCGCTGGTGGCCGATGCCGATGGCGCCGCGATCGACCCGGCCGAGCAACTGGTCGATCCGGGCGAACTGCCCGGCCGGCCCGCGTTGCCGCGCTTGCTGCACGCGAAAGAGATCCCGTCGCGCACGCCGTTCACCCTCGAAGGCCGCGCGGCGATGCTGCACGCCGTCACGCACATCGAGTTCAACGCGATCAATCTCGCGCTCGACGCGGTCTGGCGCTTCGACGGCATGCCGGTCGCGTACTACCGCGACTGGCTGCGCGTCGCCAGCGAAGAGGCACTGCACTTCACGCTGCTGCGCGAGCACCTGAACGCGCTCGGTTTCGACTACGGTGGCTTCGACGCACACGATGGCCTGTGGGCGATGGCGCAGCGCACCGCATTTGATGCGACTGCGCGCATGGCGCTGGTGCCGCGCACGCTCGAAGCCCGCGGGCTCGACGCCGCGCCGCCGATGCAGGCCAAGCTGCGCCGCGCCGGCGACCTGCGTGCGGTCGAGATCCTCGACGTGATTCTGCGCGACGAGGTCGGCCATGTCGCGATCGGCAACCACTGGTACCGCTGGCTGTGCGAGCGCGACGGGCTCGACCCGGTCGCGCTGTATGCCGAGCTCACGCTGCGCTACGAAGCGCCGCGGCTGCGCCCACCGTTCAACCACGCCGCGCGCCTGGCCGCCGGTTTCACCGACGCCGAGATAGCGCTACTGACATGACCACCATCTTCATCGCCGGCTTCCACCACGAAACCAACACCTTCGCGCCCTCGCCGGCCGACTGGGACGCCTTCACTTGCGGCGCCGGCTACCCGCCCTGCGCGCGCGGCGACGCGATGCTCGCGCGGATGGCACCGACGGCGCAGGCGATCGGTGGCTTCATCGGCGAGGCGCTCGAACACGGCTGGGCGCTGAAGCCCTCGGTCTGGGCCGGCGCGATGCCGTCGAACAAGGTCACGACCGACGCGTTCGAGCGCATCTGCGCCGAGGTGATCGAAGACCTGCAGCGCGGCGGCTTCGACGCGGTGTTCCTCGACCTGCACGGCGCCGGTGTCGCCGAGTGCGCCGACGATGCCGAAGGCGAGTTGCTGGCGCGCATCCGCGCCGTCGTCGGCCCCGAGATGACCATCGTCACGACGCTCGACCTGCACGCCAACGTGACCGAGCGCATGCTCACGCTCGCGAGCGCGATGACCGTGTACCGCACCTACCCCCACGTCGACATGCGCGCGACCGGCGTGCGCGCTGCGCGCATGCTGGCGCGCCGGCTCGTGCCCGGTGCGCTCGAGCGCGCGAGGCACGCCGAGCGCGTGCCGTTCCTGCTGCCGCTGAACGCGCAGTGCACGCTGATGCAGCCGGCCGCCGCGGTGATCGCGCTGATCGAGCAGATCGAGGCGCAGCACGACGTCGAACTCAACTTCGCGATGGGCTTTTCGGCCGCCGACTTTGCCGAGTGCGGGCCGGTCCTGTTCGGCTACGGTGTCGACCCGGCGCGGGTGCGCACGGCGGTGCAGCAGCTGCACACCGAGGTCGCGGTGACGCGCCGCGCCGACTGGAAGCTCGAGTGGCTGGCGCCGCTCGATGCGGTCGAGCAGGCCATTGCACTCGCGCTCGAATCAGACAAGCCGGTCGTGATCGCCGACACGCAAGACAACCCCGGCGCCGGCGGCGACGCCAACACCACCGGGATGCTGCGCGCCCTGCTGCAGGCGAAAGCCGGCGCGCGTTTGCCGGGCGGCGTCGCACTCGGCCTGCTGTTTGACCCCGAATCGGCACGCGCCGCGTGTGCGGCTGGCGTCGGTTCAACGGTCGAGCTGCACCTCGGCCGCGCGGTGCCGACCTGGAGCGGCGCGCTCACCGAGCCGCCGGTGCCGGCGACCTGCCGCGTGCTCGCGGTCAGCGACGGCGTCGTCGAGATGCACGGCCCGATGACCGCCGGCGCGACGATGACGCTCGGGGCCAGCGCGTGCGTCGAGGTCGAAGGCATCAAGGTGCTGCTGTCGAGCGCGAAGGCGCAGATGCTCGATCTCGATCTGTACCGCTATCTCGGGGTCGAGCCGGCGCGGATGAAGCTGCTGGTCAACAAGAGCTCGGTGCACTTCCGCGCCGCGTTCGGGCCGATCGCCTCGCACATCCTCGTCGCGAAGTCGCCCGGCCCGATGGCCGCCGACCCGGGCGATCTGCCGTGGACGAAGCTGCCGGCCGGGATGGCGGCGCGGCCTTAGGATAGGGCCGATGCAGACCCTCGACGACATGCTCGCCCGCCACCTCCTGACGCCCGAGCAGCACGGCCAGATCGGCGCCTGGATCGCCGCGGCGCGCACGCCGCAGGCGATTCTCGACATGCCGGCCGAGCTGTGGCGCACGCTCGAACTGGCCAGCGTCCTGCTGGGCTTCGACGCCGACATGATGGCGCCACCGCCGCTGGGCGCCGCGCCGGACGCGTAACCGTCCGCGCGCGGCTTCGCCGCGTTACAGCGGCGCCATGAAGTAGCGCTTCAGCCCGGCCAAGATCATCTCGACCGCGATCGCGGTCAGCACCAGCCCCATCAGCTTTTCGAGCGCCGAGACAACCGAATCACCGAGCAGCCGGCGGATGCGGTCGCACAGCAGCAGCACCGCGCCGGACACCGCCATCGCGCACGCGAGCGCACCCACCCACGAGAGCACGCGGTCGGGCTGGCGCGAGGCGAGCAGCAGCACCGTCGCCATCGCCGAGGGCCCGGTGCCAGCAGCGGCACCGCGAGCGGGAAGATCATCGGCTCCTTGCCCTCGGGCACGCCGTAGACGCCGCCCTCGTGGCTGAAGATCATGCGGATCGCGACCATCAGCAGGATCACGCCGCCGGCCACTTCGAGCGAGCGCTCCGACAGGCGCATCACCCGAAGAAAACCCTCGCCGAGGAACATGAACGCGAACAGCACACCGAACGCGATGCCGACCTCGCGCGTCGCGACCCAGCCGCGCCGCTCGGCCGGCACGCCGCGCATGATCGGGATGAACACCGGCAGGCTGCCGAGCGGGTCGAGCACCAGCAGCAGCAGGATGAAGGCCGAGAGAAAGCTGTGGTCCATGCGGGGCGATTGTGCGGGACGAGATGTCGCTCACCGGGTCTGAAAACGACTGGGGTGGACTGTACAAATCGGCGTGCACGCCGGCATCGACCAAAGGAGCCATCGGCCGCCTCGGCGAAGAGCCATGCGCGGCGGCCGAGCCGGCCGCAAAGGGATCAGCGGGCGGGGTCGGTCGGCGCGGGTTCGGCGATTGCGTCGCCCGGGAGCCGGTGGACAACCCGCTGCGGGAACGGGATCTCGACGCCCTCGGCGTTCAGCAGGTCGAGCACCGCGAGATTGACCTCGGAGCGCACGTTGCCCTGCCCGTTTTCGGGGTCGGCGATCCAGAACGAGAGCGTCAGGTTCATGCCGTCGGCCGCGAACCCGGCGAGCTGCACGGCCGGACCGGGTGCGCCGAGCACGCGCGACACGCGCTTCATCGCCGCTTCGAGCTTCGGTTGCAGCGCACGCACGTCGGTGCCGTAGGCGACCTGCACCTCGGTCACGATCGAGACCTGCCGGTCCGCCAGCGACGAGTTCTCGACCCGCTGCGTGATCAGCATCTCGTTCGGCACGATCGACTCG
>JANXVK010000224.1 GCA_025351675.1 Rhizobacter sp. | reverse complement strand
CTAGGCGCAGGTGCCCAGTTCCAGTAACGGGAACAGATAGGTCAGGTAGTCGCGCAGGATGTTGCCGGTGACCGAGATCGTGTCCAGCCCGCGCACCACGCGCTCCAGCGTGTAGCGCATCGCGCGCACTTGGCTCATGATCTGGATGTCGAGACCGCTGGTGTCGTGGTCCTTCAGGTAGAGCCGGACCTTCCGGATGATCTCGTTCTCGTGCGGGCGGTACGAGTCGAGCCAGAACACTGCCGGCGTGCCGGAATTGCGCGCCCGCGTGACGGCGAGCTTGACCCAGTCACGGATCGGCGCGTCTTTCACCTGGCACATGCGCCAGATGTCGCCGGCCTCGACGTTCTGGCTCATCAGCACTTCGCCGGTGCCGAGGTCGACGATGTTGGCGATGCCGTCCTCGGTGATCTCGAAGGTCTTGTCGTGCGAACCGTACTCCTCGGCCTGCTGCGCCATCAGGCCGACGTTCGGCACCGTGCCCATCGTCCTGGGGTCGAAGTTGCCGTGCCACTTGCAGAAGTTGATGATCTCCTGGTAGATGCGGGCGAAGGTGCTCTCGGGCATCACGGCCTTCACGTCCTTCAGGCGGCCGTCGGCACCCCACATCTTGCCGCCGTTGCGGATCATCGCCGGCATCGAGGCGTCGACGATGATGTCGTTCGGCGAATGGAAGTTGGTGATGCCCTTGGCCGAGTCGACCATCGCGAGCTCGGGCCGGCCTTCGTGGCAGGCATGCAGGTCGCGCAGCACCTCGTCGCGCTGCGATTGCGGCAACGTTTTGACCTTGTCGTACAGGTTCACCATGCCGTTGTTGACGTTGACGCCGAGGTCGTCGAACAGCTTGGCGTGCTTCTCGAACGCCTTCTTGTAGAAGATCTTCACGCAGTGGCCGAACACGATCGGGTGCGAGACCTTCATCATCGTGGCCTTCACGTGAAGCGAGAACATCACGCCGGTCGCGTAGGCGTCGTCGATTTCTTTTTCGTAGAACGCGAGCAGCGCCTTCTTGCTCATGAACATCGAGTCGACGATCTCGCCGGCCTGCAGCGCGACCTTCGGCTTGAGCACGATGGTCGTGCCGGTCTTCGTGACGAGTTCCATCTTCACGTCGCGTGCCTTGTCGAGCGTGATCGACTTCTCGCCGTGATAGAAGTCGCCCTCGTGCATGTGCGAGACGTGCGAGCGCGAGGCCTGACTCCATTCAGCCATGCTGTGCGGGTTCTTGCGGGCGTACTCCTTTACGGCCTTGGGCGCGCGGCGGTCGGAGTTGCCCTCGCGCAGCACCGGGTTCACCGCACTGCCGACGCATTTGGCATAGCGCGCGCGGATCGCCTTGTCGGCATCGGTTTTCGGGTTCTCGGGATAGTTGGGCAGCGCGTAGCCCTTGCCTTGGAGTTCCTTGATGCACGCCATCAACTGCGAGACCGACGCACTGATGTTGGGCAGCTTGATGATGTTGGTGTCGGGCTTGAGGGTCAGCCGGCCGAGCGTCGCGAGGTTGTCGGGCACCTTCTGCGCATCGGTCAGGAACTCAGGGAACTCGCCCATCACGCGCGCCGCGACCGAGATGTCGCTCTCGGTCACGTCGATGCCCGCCGGCGCGGTGAAGGCCCGAATGATGGGCAAAAAGGCGAAGGTCGCCAGCATCGGCGCCTCGTCGGTCAGGGTGTAGATGATCGTCGGCTTCTGGGTCGTCATGGGAGGGGTCTCCGTGGGGAATTTGGCTTGGGTATGCGGATTCTCAGGCGAGAACCTTGCCATGGTCTCGGGAGCGACCGTTCGCGGTCGGGTTTGACCGCGCGAGCCTGCCGCCGATTCAGCCGTGCAGGCGGCTGTGCCGCGGCACGCTGGCGAGCAGGAACTCCATCTGGTCGGCCAGGATGCGGCGGCCGCGCAAGATCATGTCTTCGTGCAGGCTCGGTACGTAGGGCAAGTACATCAGCGCCATGCTCAGCTCTTCGGGCAGGCGATTGCCCTTGTGGCCATTGCAGGGGCGGCAGGCGGTGATGCAGTTCATCCAGGTGTCGACGCCGCCGCGCGAGGTCGGCACGATGTGCTCGCGGGTCAGACTCTCGAAGTGGAAGCGGTGGCCGCAGTACGCGCAGATGCCGCGGTCGCGGGCGAACAGCTTCGGGTTCGACAGCGCGGGCGTCTGCCGCCAGGCCCGGCTCGGCACCGAACCCTTCACCGCGATGATCGGGTGCACCTCGATGCGCGACTGCAAGCCGGTGCGGCGCTGCATCCCGCCGCGCAGCACATAGAACGCATCACCCAAAGTCCATGCCACGCCGTCGCTTGCGTAAATCACCGCAGCTTCCTTCGCGGAGATCCAAGCCTGCGGCCGACCGGAGATGTCGAGTTGCAGTACTTCCATGAGGCTTCGAGCGTAATGCATCAGTGGGTGTTTCCTCAACCCCCGATGATGCGCTTCGGCGCACCGGCTGGCGCGGTGTCGCGGATTTGCAGCGCCGCGTCATCGGCGCGTCATCATCAGACCGGATACAGCCCACGCTCGCGCGCCATCAACCGCGTCAGGCCGAGCAGCGCGCCGATGTTCGGCATTGGGATGCTCAGGCGGCTTCCGATCTCGTGGACGGCGCTGACGAGTGCGTCGATCTCGAGCGGCCGGCCGGCGAGCGAATCCTGCAGCATTGAGGTCTTGAACGCGCCGAGCTGGCGCGCAACGGCCATGCGTTCTTCGCCCGACTGCGTGATCGCGCAGCCGATCTGTGCGCCGATCTGCCGTGCCTCTTCCATCGTGCCGAGCATGAACTGCAGCACCAGCGGGTCGTCGATGATGTGGTGGCTCTCGGCGCCGGTCAGTGCCGAGACCGGGTTCATCGTCATGTTGCCCCAAAGCTTGTACCAAATGTCGCGGCGGATGTCGGTGCTGGCTTCGGTCGTGAAGCCTGCTTCGCGCAGCGCCACGGCGATCGTGTCGACGCGGGCCGACGTACGCCCCGAGGAGCTGCCTGCCGGTTCGCCGACGATCAGCCGATCGCCGAAGCCGTGCTCGATCAGGCCCGGCTCGGGGCTGGCGCAGGTCAGATGCACGACACAGCCGACGATGCGCTTGAGTGGCAGCAACGCGCCGATGCGGTCGCCGGGGTCGACGCTCGCGAGCGCGCGATCGGCGAGCGCCACGCCGGCCGGTGCCACCTGCAAAAACCACCACGGCACCCCGTTCATTGCCGGCATCACGACGCTGTGCGCGCCGAGCAGCGGCTGCATCGACGCGGCGGCCGCGGCAAGCGCCGGCCCTTTCAGTGCGGCGATCACCAGATCTTGCGGGCCGAGCGCCGCCGCATCGTCGGTGGCGTTGATTTTGGCGGTGCTCTGCTGCCCGCCCATCGTCAACCGCAGCCCCCGCTCGCGGACCGCCGCAAGCGTGGCGCCGCGTGCCAGTGCGCTGACCTCGTGGCCTGCCGCGGCCAACTTCGCTGCCATCAAGCCGCCGACGGCGCCCAGCCCTACCACCGCGATCTTCATCGTTCGACCCCGCCGCGGCTGGCCGCGTGTTTGCTTGCGGACGATGGTAGCAACGGCCTCGCGCACTCCCGATGCGCGGGTAAACCCGCGATCGACGGCGTCCGGCAGCGCGTTCCAGGCAGCGCAGCCTGGAAAAAGTCCGGAAATGGGGACCGGCGAGACACGCGGGCCATGCGTTCCTCTGCAAAATAGCACGATCGTTCGTTTTAATTGGTTTGTCTTGACTTCCAACCTTGCCCGGCCGACAACCGTGACCGACACCATGACGCTGCTGACCGAAGCCTCCCGCGATGCCACGCTGGCCGCGGTACCTTCGCGGCCCCTGCTGAAGGGCCGCCAGACGCGC
>JANXVK010000214.1 GCA_025351675.1 Rhizobacter sp. | reverse complement strand
GCAAGAGCTTCCCGAGCGCCGTCGAATTGATGTTGGAAGCGAACCGCATCGGCGGCCGCCACGGTCTGGGCATGAGCGACCAGATCGAGAACCGCATCATCGAGGCCAAGAGCCGCGGCATCTACGAAGCGCCGGGCCTGGCGCTGCTGCACGTCGCCTACGAGCGGCTCGTGACCGGCATCCACAACGAAGACACGATCGAGCAGTACCGCATGAACGGGCTGAAGCTCGGCCGGCTCCTCTATCAGGGCCGCTGGTTCGACCCGCAGGCGATCATGCTGCGCGAAACCGCGCAGCGCTGGGTCGCCAGCGCCGTCACCGGCGAGGTCACGCTCGAGCTCCGGCGCGGCAACGACTACTCGCTGCTCAACACCGAATCGGCGAACCTGACCTACAAGCCCGAGCGCCTGAGCATGGAAAAGGTCGAAGGTGCGTTCTCGCCACAAGACCGCATCGGCCAGCTGACGATGCGCAACCTCGACATCGCCGACACGCGCGAGAAACTCGGCATCTACGCTGCCACCGGCCTGCTCGCGTCGGGCGGCGCGGCCGAGCTGCTGCGGCTCGCAAAGAGCGACGGCGACAAGTAGCCCGCTCGGCCCACCTGGACTCCCCGCCATGCGTTCGCCCTTGCTCAAGAACATCCTCGCCCGCGGCCTGCTGGCGTTGGCGTTTTTGTTTGCGCAACAAACGGCGCCGCTGCACTGGCTCTCGCACGCCATCGACGCGACGCACGCGAATGCCGGCAAGCACTTGCCGGCGCCCGACCATTGCGACGAGTGCCTGACGCTCAGCGCCCTCGGTGCCGGCGCCACGAGCAGCGGCGCCGCATTGCCGGCGCCCGCCGCGCAGCACGCGCTGCTCGCCTCGGCCGCGCCGGTGGCCTCCCCGGCCGCGCTGCAACTGGCCTTCCATTCGAGGGCGCCACCGACCCTGACCTGAGCCCGTTCGCGCCAACCCGTGCCGAGTGCACGCGTTCGCCCTTCCCGCTTTCAGATCAGGATTTCACATGTTCAAGTTGACCACCCTGGCCAGCGCCGTTGCGCTTGCCATCGTCGGCGCGCCTGCACGCGCGGCAGATCAAACCGTGGCACAAGCCGCTCCCGTCGCGCCGGCGGTCGCCGCCAGCGCACCTGCCGCGAACCCCACCGCCACCCAGCTCGACCGCGTCGAGGTCAAGGGCACGCGGCAGCGCCTCGACGACGCCCGCAACTCGCTTTCGCCCGAGACCGGCAGCACGATCTACCGCTTCGACAAGAGTGACATCGCGAAGCTGCCGCTCGGCGACGCGACGCCGCTCAACCAGGTGCTGATGCGCGCACCCGGCCTCGTCGGCGACTCGTACGGCCAGCTGCACGTGCGCGGCGACCACGGCAACCTGCAATACCGCATCAACGGCGTCGTCATCCCCGAGTCGATCAGCGGCTTCGGCCAGACGCTCGACACGCGCTTCGCCGACCAGATCAACGTGCTTACCGGCGCGCTGCCGGCGCAGTACGGCTACCGCACCGCCGGCGTGATCGACATCCGCACCAAGGGCGCCGATCTGGCGAACGCGGGCAGCGTCGATGTCGTGCTGGGCAGCCGCGGGCACCGCGAGACCAGCGCGAACATCGGCGGCACCGCCGGCGACCTGCAGTATTTCGTGACCGGCTCGACCCTGCAGAACGACATCGGGATCGAGAACCCGACCGCCGACAAGAACGCAATCCACGACAGCACGCGCCAGACCAAGGGCTTCGCCTGGCTGAGCCACCTGCTCGGCGAGAGCAGCCGCGTCAGCCTGATGCTGGGCACGGCGCAGAGCCGCTTCCAGATACCGAACGTGCCGGGCGAATCACCGGTCTTCAACCTCGTCGGCGTGACGCCACCCGATTCGGCGAACCTCGACGCCAAGCAGCGCGAACGCAACAACTTCCAAGTGCTGAGTTTCCAGTCGAGCTTCGGCGATGGCACCGACTACCAGGTCGCGCTGTTCAACCGCAGCACCAGCGTGCACTACCAGCCCGACCCGGTCGGCGATCTGACCTACAACGGCGTCGCTGCCGACGTGGTCCGGCGCAACGTCGCGAGCGGCCTGCAGTTCGACGCGAGCCGGGTGCTGAACGCACAGCACACGCTGCGCGCCGGCCTCTTCGTGCAGCGCGAACGCGGCTCGGTCGCGAACGCCTCGACCGTGTTCCCGGCCGACGGCAATGGCAACCAGACGAGCGACGTGCCGCTGACGATCAAGGACGACAGCCAGCTCAAGGGTCACTTGTTCGGCGCCTACCTGCAGGACGAGTGGCAACCGACCAAGGCGCTGACCGTCAACTACGGCGTGCGCTACGACAAGGTCGACACCGTCGTCGCCGAATCACAGTGGAGCCCGCGCCTCGGCGCGGTCTATCAACTGGGCCAGGACACGCGCGTGCACGCCGGCTACGCGCGCTACTTCACGCCGCCGCCGACCGAGAAGATCGACACGACCTCGATCGCGAAATTCCTCGGCACGACCAACGCGCTGCCGTCGGATGCGAACACCGCCGTGCGTTCGGAGCGCTCCAACTACTTCGACCTGGGCGTCTCGCACCAGCTGAACGCCCGGATCACGCTGGGCGCCGACGCCTACTACCGCGACGTCAAGCACCTGCAGGACGAAGGCCGGTTCGGCAACGCGCTGATCTACTCGGCCTTCAACTTCGAGCGCGGCAAGATCTTCGGCCTCGAGTTCTCGGGCTCGTACAAGGACGATCGCCTGTCGGCGTGGGCGAACCTGAGCTTCAGCTCGGCCAAGGGCAAGGGCATCGAGTCCGGCCAGTTCAACTTCGACGCCGACGCGCTCGCCTGGATCCGGAACAACTGGGTGCACCTCGACCACGAGCAAAAGATCGCGGCCTCGGCGGGCATGTCGTACCGCCTCGGCGACAGCACCACGATCGGCGGCGACGTGCTCTACGGCAGCGGCCTGCGGCGCGGCTTCGCGAACACCGAGCACCTGCCGGGCTTCGTGCAGGTGAACGCGTCGGTCGCGCGCTCATTCAACGTCGGCGGCCTCGGCAAGTTCGACGTGCGGCTGTCGGCGCTGAACCTGTTCGACCGCAGCTACGAGCTGCGCGACGGCAGCGGCATCGGCGTCGGCGCACCGCAGTTCGCACCGCGGCGCACGATCTACGTGGCGTTGAGCAAGCCGTTCAGCTTCTGAGCGGTCGGACCGCGCGGGGCGGCAGCGAGGCCATGACAGAATTGTCGAATGGAGCAACCTGCAGGCGATCGGCGCAAGTTTTTCGGCATGGTCGCCGCGGGCGCCTTGCTGCTGGCCGGTTTCGCCCGACCCGCGTGGGCGTTCGAAACACCGGCCGGCAAGGTGGTGCTGACGGTCACCGGGCCGGTCGCCAACCCGAACGACAACGGCGCCATCTCGTTCGACCTCGCGATGTTGCAGAAACTGCCGCAACAGAGCTTCTCGACCCGTACGCCTTGGTACGCGCAGCCGCGCAAGTTCACCGGCGTGCCCCTGCACGCGTTGCTCGTCGCGGTGGGCGCGCCTGCGGGCGCCACGCTCAAGGCGGTGGCATTGAACGACTACCGCGTCGACATCCCGGCCGACGACATGGCCAAACACGGCGCGATGCTCGCGTACCTGCTCGACGACAAGCCGATGTCGGTGCGCGAAAAAGGTCCGCTCGTCATCATCTACCCGTTCGACGACAAACCCGAGCTGCGCACCGCCGTCCACTACAGCCGCGCCATCTGGCAACTCAGGAGCATCGAGGTGAAATGAAGCCTCCCGGCGCGATCGATCCGCGGCCACAGCAACCGTGGCGGGTTTGGCTGCTCACGGTGGTCGGCGTGCTGGCGCTGGTGCTGCTGGCGATCGGCTATGTGCAGTGGCGCCAGTACAAGCTGCTCGACGCCGCTTCGCAATACCAGAACGACGCGATCGGCTGGAGCTTCTCGCAACTCGAAACCGAGCAACTGCGGCTGCGCAACCAGCTGGAGCTTTACCAGGACGATCCGCAGAGATACGGCGCCGACAAAGTGCAGCTGCGCTATGACATCTTCGTCAGTCGCCTCGGCCAAGTCGACCACGAACGCGCGGCCGGCATCATGCGCGACCAGCCCGCCTACGGGCCGGCGATCGCGCAGGTGCGCGCCTTCGTGAAGGCCGCCGACCGCTACCTCGGCGAGTCGCCGCAGCGGCCGTTCGACGGAGCCGTCGGCATCGAGATGATGGGGCTGCTGGATGCGCTGAGTGTGCCACTGCACGAAGTCTCTCTCGGTGCATCGCACCTGCTCTACCAGCACGCGACCGAGCGCAACATCGCGGTGCGCCAGCAGAGCGAGCTGAGCATCGCGCTGACCGCGTTCCAGTGCCTGCTGTTGGTCGCGCTCGCGGTGATCGTGCTGCGCCAGATGCGCGCGCTGAGCGAGCGCCGCCGCAGCCTGGAAACGCTGGCCGGCACGCTGAGCACCGCGCGCACCGACGCCGAGGCCGCGAACCGTGCGAAGAGCGCGTTCCTCGCCAACATGAGCCACGAGATCCGCACACCGTTCCACGGCATGCTCGGCATGCTGTCGCTGCTCCAGGAAGGCGGCCTGTCGCGCCAGCAGGCGCTCTACCTCGATACCGCGCGCGAATCGGCGAATCACCTGCTGACGATCCTGAACGACATCCTCGACCTCTCGCAGCTCGAATCCGGCCGGCTCCAGGTGACACCGCAGACGGTCGATCTGCCGCAGCTGATCGCGCAGGTCGACGCACTGATGCGCGCGCAGGCCCACGCGAAGGGGCTGGCGCTCGACGTCGAGGTGGCGCCCGACGTGCCGCGTTGGGTCGAGGCCGATCCGACACGGGTCAAGCAGATCCTGTTCAACCTGCTGAGCAATGCGCTGAAGTTCACGCCGTCCGGGCGGGTCGTGCTCGGCGTCACCAGCGCCGCGAACGGCAGCCTCGAGTTTCGCGTCACCGACACCGGCATCGGCATGGACGAGGCCACTCTCGGCCGCCTGTTCCAGCGCTTCATCCAGGGCGACCAGAGCCCGTCGCGTCGTGCCAGCGGCACCGGCCTGGGTCTGCAGATCTCGCGCGATCTGGCGCGCCTGATGGGGGGCGACATCACGGTGCGCAGCCAGCCCGGCACGGGCAGCACCTTCATCGCCGCACTGCCGCTCGCGGCGGTGAGTGCGCCGTCCCGGGACACGGGCGATTTCGACATGGCAACCGCCGGCAGCACCAAGGCCCTGAAGGTGCTCGTCGCCGAAGACCACGCGGTAAACCGCGCCTACCTCGAAGCGGTGCTCGAGCGGCTCGGCCACCGCGCCGTGTTCGCATCCGACGGTGACGGCGCGCTGCGCGCCGTCGAAGCGCAGCCGGCCGACGCGGCGTTCAACATCGTGCTGATGGACCTGCACATGCCCGGGATGGACGGTTTCGCCGCCGCCCGCGCGATCCGCGCACTGCCGGCGCCGCGCGGCACGGTGCCGATCGTCGCGCTGACCGCCGATGCGTTCCAGGCGACGCGCCAGCTCGCGTTCGAGGCCGGGATGGACGGCTTTCTGACCAAGCCTGCGCACCTGCCACAACTGCGCGAGGTACTGGCACGCCACGCCAGCGGCGGCCTGCGGACTGCGGCGCCGACATCGGCCGAAGCCGCGGCGCCAGCGCCGGCGAGGGCCGACGCAGCGGCGGACGATCTCGTCCCGCTGCTCGACGCAGCCACCATCGACGCGCTGCGCGGCGCGCTGGCGCCGGTCAAGTACGGCGAACTGCTGGCCAGCCTGCTCGCCGGGCGCGTCGGCGCGATCGCCGGCCTGCGCGACGCCGCGCATGCAGCACGCCCTGCCGAGTTGCGCCGCCTCGCCCACGCGCTGAAAGGCGCGGCGCTGAGCATGGGGCTGCACCGCGTCGGCACGCTGGCCGGGCGCCTCGAGACCAGCCCGCCCGCAGCCGCGACGACTGAGCTGGTCGCCTCGATCGACGAACTCGAGCGCCAGTTCGACGCGAGCCTGGCCGAGTGCCGGCGCCTCGGCTTGCTCGCCGGCAGCGGCGAGGCGGCCGGCGTCACACCACCAGCGGCTCCGGCTCCAGCCTGATCCCGAAGCGGCCGTAGACGCTCTCCTGGATCGCGCCGGCCAGCAGCATCACCTCGGAGCCGATCGCGCCGCCGCGGTTCACCAGCACCAGCGCCTGCTTCTCGTAGACGCCGGCCTGACCGACGTGTTTGCCCTTCCAGCCGCAGGCGTCAATCATCCAGCCGGCGGCGAGCTTGATGCTGCCGTCGGGCAGCGGGTAATGCACGACCTCGGGGTCGCGGCCGATGATGTCGCGGCACTGCTCGGGCGTGACGATCGGGTTCTTGAAGAAGCTGCCGGCGTTGCCGAGCACGGCCGGGTCGGGCAGCTTGGCGCGGCGGATCGCGCAGACCCAGTCGAACACTTCCTGCGCGCTTGGCGCCGCGATGCCCGTCTCCGCCATCTTGCGTTCGAGATCGAGGTAGCCGAGCACCGGCTGCCACGGTTTCGGCAAACGGAAACGCACGCGCGTGATCACGGTGCGGTTCGCGAGCGAGTGCTTGAACACGCTGTCGCGGTAGCCGAAAGCGCAGGTATCGGCAAACAGCGTCTGCGTGCGGCCGGGGACCAAGTCGACCGCGTCGAGCGACTCGAAGCGGTCTTTCAGCTCGACGCCGTACGCACCGATGTTCTGCACCGGCGACGCGCCGACCGTGCCGGGGATCAGCGCCAGGTTCTCCAGCCCCGGC
>JANXVK010000193.1 GCA_025351675.1 Rhizobacter sp. | reverse complement strand
GCAGGCGCCGGCCTTCGAGTACGCGCTGTTCGTCAAGTCGCAGGTGATGAGCGTGGGCGCCTCGCACGCCGTCGTCGATGCCGGCCACAAGGCGCATGCGATCGATTCGGGCCTGCCGCGCGTCTGGCAGCGCGAACTCATTTACAGCAACGGCGGTGACGAGCACGGCGTCCTGATGTCGCAACGCGCCGGTGCAGCGTTGCCGCAACTCGGCGACACCGTCTGGCTCGTGCCCGGCCACTGCGACCCGACCGTGAACCTGCACGATCACTACATCGCGGTGCGCGGCGGGTTGGCGCGCGGCGTGGTCGAAGCCGTGTGGCCGATCGATGCGCGTGGCCGACTGCGCTGACACGGCCGTGGCGCGCGTCATCGGGTTGCGGGCCGCCGCGCCGGGTCGCCCCAAACAAGGTCCGACCAGGGGCCACGAAGAGGCCCCTCCGTGGCCCTTGGAGGGTCACGCGACGTACTCGGCGCGCGGGGTGCCGTCATGTTGACCGGCCCGCAGATCATCGTTCTCGCGACGCCGGTGTTCTTCCTGCTGATCGGCATCGAGTGGTGGATCGGCCGCAGGCGCGGCCGCGACACTTGGCGCCTGAACGATGCGCTGAACAGCATCGGGCTGGGCGTGATGAGCCAGCTCACCGGCGTGTTCAGTGCGCTGCTCACGCTCGGCATCTACACGTTTGTCTTCAGGCATGCGGCGCCGTGGCAGCTACCGACGGACGCCGCGTGGGTCTGGGTCGTCGGCCTTGTGTTCTACGACTTCTGCTGCTACTGGCATCACCGCTTCGGCCACACCATCGCGCTGTTCTGGGCCGCGCACGTGGTGCACCACCAGAGCGAGGACTACAACCTCTCGACCGCGCCGCGCCAGACCAGCAGCGGCTGGATCGGCGGCTGGGCCTTCTACCTGCCGATGGCGCTGCTGGGCTTTCCGCCGCTGGTGTTCGGCGTGGTCGCGCTGATCGACCTGCTCTATCAGTACTGGGTCCACACGCAGCAGATTGGAAAACTCGGTTGGTTCGACCGCTGGTTCTGCGCGCCGAGCAACCACCGCGTGCACCACGCGGTCAACGACCCCTATCTCGACAAGAACTACGGCGGCATCTTCATCGTCCGGGACCGGATGTTCGGCAGCTACGCCGAAGAAGACGACGCCGTGCCCTGCGTCTACGGCACGCGCGGGCCGCTGCGCAGCTGGAACCCGGTCTGGGCGAACCTGCACAACTACGCCGACCTGGCGAAGGACTGCTGGCGCGCATCGAACCGGGGCGATCGTTTTCGGGTCTGGTTCAAGCACCCCGGTTGGCGCCCGGCCGACGTGGCGGCGACCTGGCCGAAGCCGGCGTTCGATCTGCGCGCGGTCGAGCGCTTCGACCCGCCGATGACGCGCGCTGCGCAAGTTGCCGCGGTCGCCGTGTTTGGCCTGCTGCTCGGCGCGACCACGCTGTTCCTGTGGAACGCGCACCGGCTCACATGGCCCGAGCAACTCGCGAGCGCAGCCGGCGTGGTGGCGTTGCTGTGGCTCGTCGGCCGGCTCAGCGAGCGGCGGTCGCATGACGCGGCTGCAAGCGCCGCGGCAATGTAAACGTCTCGGTGTTTTCCCGATAGATCGGCGTACAGGGCTTGCGGCGGCGGCCGGAGTGAATAGACTCCGCGCCTTACCCATTGAACGACGTTCAGCCTGTTGAACGCGCGATTCAGTTGGGCAAAGACCGGAGACGATCCTGCACGCCACGCCTGTTTCACCGCGAACGCCATCGCGCCGCCTGCCGCTTGCCGCGGCGGCCGCGCCGCTGGTGCCGGCCGTGACGCGCGCGCTGACCCTGCTCGATCGGCTCGCGCAGCAACGCGAGCCGATGAGCTTGGCGCAACTGACCCACGAACTCGCGCTGCCGAAGAGCAGCGTGCACGGGTTGTGCAACACGCTGATGTCGTTCGGCTACCTGCGGCGCCAGCCCGATGGCGCGTTCTTGATCGGCCCGGGCGTGATGAGCCTGGCCGAAGCCTTCGTCTCGGGCACCGACGTGGCACAGGAGTTCAACGCGGTCTGGGGCGACACCGGCGCTTCGCCCGAAGAGACGGTCGTGCTGTCGGTGCTCAGCGGCAGCGACGCGCTGTACGTGGCGGTGCGCAACAGCGCGCGGCCACTCGGGGTGGCATTCAACGTGGGCATGCGACTGCCGGCCTATCTGTCCGGCAGTGGCCGGGCGATGTTGGCCCACCGCGAGCCCGACGAGGTGCGCAGGCTGTACGTCGCGGGTCTGAACACGCACCTGACGCGCAAGGGCCCGCGCGAAATCGAGGCGCTGCTGAAGGAACTCGCGCTGATTCGCAAGCGCGGCTACAGCATCGACGACGAAGCGGTGCGCGAAGGCGTGTACTCGTTCGGCGCGCCGGTGTTCGACGCGAGCGGCCAGGCGGTAGCCGGTGTCGCGGTCTGCATCAACAAGGCGCTGCTCGGTGCCGACCGCGGTGACCGGCACCGTGACGCGATCCTCGCGGTGGCACGCACGCTCTCGCAGCGGCTTGGCGGCGAAGTGAAAACCTCAGTGGCCGTGAGTCGGCAACGCAAGGCCGGAGGCCATTCATGAGTGGTGGTGAATTCATCCTCGAAACCCGCGAGCTCACGAAAGAGTTCAAGGGCTTCGTGGCCGTCAGCAAGGTCAATCTGAACGTGCGGCGCGGCAGCATCCACGCGCTGATCGGGCCGAACGGTGCCGGCAAGACGACTTGCTTCAACCTGCTGACCAAGTTCCTGATTCCGACCAGCGGCCAGATCCTGTTCGACGGTGTCGACATCACGCCCGAGAAGCCGGCCGCGATCGCGCGCCGCGGCGTGATCCGTTCGTTCCAGATCTCGGCGGTGTTCCCGCACCTGAGCGTGCTCGAGAACGTGCGCGTCGCGCTGCAGCGCCAGCTCGGCACCTCGTACCATTTCTGGAAGGCCGAGCGCTCGCTCGAATCGCTCGACGCACAGGCGCTCGCGCTGCTGCGCGAAGTCGATCTGGAGCCTTATGCGCGCATCCCCGCGGTCGAGCTCAGCTACGGGCGCAAGCGGGCGCTCGAGATCGCCACGACGCTGGCGATGAACCCGAAGCTGATGCTGCTCGACGAACCGACCCAGGGCATGGGGTCGGAAGACGTGGACCGGATCC
>JANXVK010000156.1 GCA_025351675.1 Rhizobacter sp. | reverse complement strand
CGGCGTCGATATCGGCGATGCCGACGTCGGCCAAGAAGGCGCGTAATACTGGGGCCGGGACTGGCCGGAACTCCGAGTTCAGAATCAGTTCACGGCATTCCAGGCTGCTGACACGGGTCAGCAGGGAGTAGCTGCAAGGGCCCGGCGCGATATTGGCGAAGAGGGACGCAGGCACCTCGAACACCGTGGCCGCGTCGCTCGTCGCGCACGTGGCCATGCGCTTCGGATCGTCGTCCACCTTCAGGTGTAGGGACAACAGCGGCGACACGCCGAGGCGTCGGCGCGTCGATGCGGCGTTGACTCGGCGTGGCATCGCGGCATCTTCATGTTGAAGCTCGTCATTGCGATCGCGCCGCTCAAGATCGTGATCGGGCCCGTGCGTGCGCGGCTCGAGACCCGCCGAATTGGATCGAGCGCTGCCGCTCCTCTCCGGTCGGGAGCTTGCACGCCACGGCGGCCATGGCCTCGGCGCTCGCGGCCGGTTCCTTTACGATCGACGGCCACGAGCGCGCCCTGACGGTGCGCCGATCGATCACAACTCAGGAGAAGTCGTGCGGAGCGATATCGACATCGCGCAGTCGGCCAACATGCTGCGCATCACCGACCTCGGACGCGATCGTCTGGGCATTGCCGACGAGCACCTTGAACCGTATGGCCATTACAAGGCCAAGATCTCGCTGTCGTACCTCGACTCGCTGAAGGGGCGGCCCGACGGCAAGCTCGTACTCGTGACCGCGATCAGCCCGACACCGGCCGGCGAAGGCAAAACGACGACGACAGTTGGCCTCGGCGATGCGCTCAACCACATCGGCGAGCGGGCGATCGTGTGCCTGCGCGAGCCATCGCTCGGACCGGTGTTTGGCATGAAGGGCGGCGCGGCCGGCGGCGGCCATGCGCAGGTGGTGCCGATGGTCGACATCAACCTGCACTTCACTGGCGACTTCAGCGCCATCGCGCTAGCGCACAACCTACTCGCAGCGCTGATCGACAACCACATCCACCACGGCAACGCGCTTGGCATCGACGCGCGACGCATCACTTGGCGCCGGGTGGTCGACATGAACGACCGCGCGCTGCGCGACATCACGATCGGTCTGGGCGGCCCGGCCAACGGCTTCGCGCGTGAGGACGGCTTCGACATCGTCGTCGCATCTGAAGTGATGGCGATCCTCTGCCTAGCGAACGACCTGGCCGATCTGAAGCAGCGGCTGGCGCGTATCGTCGTCGGTTACACGCGCGGCGGGGTGCCGGTCACCGCGGCGCAACTGAAGGCGCATGGAGCGATGGCTGCGCTGCTGCGCGAGGCCATTAAGCCCAATCTCGTGCAGACAATCGAGAACAACCCGGCGATCCTGCACGGCGGCCCGTTCGCCAACATCGCGCACGGCTGCAATTCGGTAATTGCGACGCGCGCGGCGTTGAAGCTCGCCGACTGGGTCGTCACCGAGGCCGGCTTTGGCGCCGACCTGGGGGCCGAGAAGTTCGTCGACATCAAGTGCCGCAAGTCTGGCCTGCGGCCCGACGTGGCGGTGATCGTCGCCACAGTGCGCGCGCTGAAGATGCACGGCGGCGTCGACAGACAAGACCTCGCTGGCGAGAACCTCGCGGCTGTGAGCAAGGGCCTAGCTAACCTCGAGCGCCACCTCAACAACGTGCGCAACCACTACGGGCTGCCGTGCGTGGTCGCGGTCAACCACTTCGTGCACGACACGACAGCCGAACTCGAGCTGATGCAGCGCAAGCTTGCGCATCATGAGGTGCCGGTCGTGATCGCGCGCCACTGGGCTGAGGGCGGGGCCGGCGCGGTCGACCTCGCGCGCGAAGTGGTGCGGCTAGGACGCACGACACCGCCCGATTTCCGCTTCGTCTATGAGGATGCCGACACGCTCTGGGAGAAAGTCAACAAAGTCGCCAAGACGATCTACGGCGCCGCCGAAGTGACCGCCAGCGCCAAGGTCCACACGCGCATCCGCGAACTTCAGGCGGCCGGCTACGGCCACTTTCCGATCTGCATCGCGAAGACCCAGTACTCGTTCTCGACCGACCCGAAACTGCGCGGCGCGCCCGCCGGCCATGTGATCGACGTGCGCGAGGTGCGGCTGGCGGCAGGCGCCGAGTTCATCGTGCTGGTCTGCGGCGAGATCATGACGATGCCCGGGCTGCCGGCCAGTCCGTCGTCAGAGAACATAGACGTGACCGACGACGGGCGGATCGTCGGGCTGTTCTGAGCGCTTAGCGCCTGA
>JANXVK010000142.1 GCA_025351675.1 Rhizobacter sp. | reverse complement strand
GGGCTACAACTGGCTGACCCGCGCGAACCGCGTGATGGCGGGCAAGCTCGATGCCTTCGCCTACGAGCTCTACACCTTCGTCTCGATGGGCCAGGCGCTCGGCCACGGTGCCGCGAGCGAGCCGGCACCGGCCAACGTCCGCCCGATGGGCGTGCGCCCGGCGGCAGCCTGATCGACGCAAGAAAAAGGAGCGCACGATGGCTTTCGCAAGTTTCGATTCCAAGAGCTCCGGCGCGCCGATGTCCGAGATCAACATGGTGCCGTTGATCGACGTGATGCTGGTGTTGCTCGTGATCTTCATCATCACCGCGCCGCTGTTGACGCAGGCCGTCAAGCTCGAGCTGCCGAAGGCGAGTTCGCAGGTCAACGAACTGCGGCCCGAGAAGGTCGCGTTCTCGATCGACGCGACCGGCGCGCTGTTCTGGAACGGCGAATCGGTCACGCGCGCGCAGGCCGGCGAGCGCTTCGCTCTCGAAGGCAAGAAGACGCCGAAGCCCGAAGTGCACCTGCGCGCCGATCAGGCCGTGGCCTACCGCTTCGTCGCGCAGACGCTGGCCGATGCGTCGAAGGCCGGCCTCACGAAGGTGGGCTTCATCAGTGAGCCCGACGCCAGATGAACGAGCCGCGCCATGCGCTGCCGCCGCTGACACTGTTGCCGCAACCCAGCGCGGCGTCACCGCCGGCCTCGGCGATCCGCGTCAGCAGCGCGCAGTTGTTCGCCGGCGCGCTCGAAGTCCAGATCGACCACCACGGCGCGGTCTACCGCCTCAAGCAGACCGCGCTCGGGAAGCTGATCCTGACCAAGTAGTTCACCGTTTTCTTCGAGAGACTCGCACCAGCCCGCCGCCGCCAGCCCGTGCCCAACCACCTTCATACAAGGAAAAGCACCGTGCTGCAAAAGCCCAAACCCCACCGTTCGCCCCACAAGAAGATGCGCGCCGTCAGCCCCGCCGCACCGCGCCTGTTGCCGCTCGGCGCGCTCGCCGCCGGCTTCGGCATGCTCGGCGCGTCGGCCGCTTTTGCGCAGACTGCGCCGGCGCCCGCCGCGGCCGCATCGGCCCCGAAGGCCGAGACCACGCTCGCCCCGATCGGCGTGAAGGCGAGGATCGAGACCGACGCGAACTCGGTCCGCGCCACCACCTCGACCATCGGCAAGGGCAACCAGGAACTGCGCGACATCCCGCAATCGGTGACCGTGATCACCGAGAAGCTGATCGAAGACCGCCGCATCGACACGCTGAAAGAAGCGCTGCACCAGACCGCGGGCGTCACCTTCCTCGCCGCCGAGGGCGGCGAAGAAGACATCCGCCTGCGCGGCTTCTCGCTCGCGGCCAGCGGCGACATCTACGTTGACAGCCTGCGCGATCCGGCGTTCTACGAGCGCGACACCTTCAGCTTCGACCGCATCGAGCTGCTGCGCGGCTCGGCCTCGATGCTGTTCGGGCGCGGCTCGACCGGCGGCGTGGTGAACCAGGTGAGCAAGCAGGCCTTCCTGTCGAACGCCAGCGAGGTCAACTTCACGCTCGGCGACGGCAGCTTCATGCGCTTCACCGGCGACTTCAACCTGAAGACGAGCGAGACCTCGGCGGTCCGCATCAACATCATGAACACCAGCGCGACCGGCGGCGGTGGCAACGACAAGCTCGACAAGCAGGGCCTGGCGCCAACCTTCCGCTGGGGCATCGGCACGGCCGACGAGTTCCATGTGGCGGGCTACTACCTGCGCAACAACAACGGCATCAACTATGGCCTGCCGTGGCTGCGCGCGAACTCGACGCAGACGAATGCGAACCCGTCCGGCATCATCGAAGGCTTCGACCCGAAGAATTACTACGGCGCGGCGAGCGACTACAACAAGGGCGGCGCCGCACTGGCCATCGCGGGCTGGACGCACCGCTTCGCCGACGGCGGCGAGCTCAAGTCGGCTGTCCGCCAGGGCCGCTACGACCGCGACCAGCGCGCCGGCACGATCCGCTTCTACAGCAACACGAATCCGGCCAACGGTCCGATCGTGCTGACGCCGGGCGCCGGCGGCCCGACGCTCGTCACCGATGCGACCTTGTTGACGCGCGGTGCGCAGAACAAGATCCAGAACATGACGACGACGTACGCGCAGAGCGACTACAGCAACAAGTTCAACTGGTTCGGCGTCAAGAACGAGGTGCTGACCGGCGTCGACCTCGCGCACGAGGTCTTCAAGGGCTACGCGGCGGTGCTGCCGACCGGCGTGGTGCTCGACAAGAACACGCCACGCACGACGATCGGCACGCCGAACGACGGCACCGGCTTCGTCGACGAGAGCCGGCGCCTCGTGCGCCAGCAGGCCGGGTTCGACGCCAAATCGGTCGGCGTCTACGTCCAGGACCTGGTGCAGATCACGCCGACCGTGAAGCTGCTCGGCGGCCTGCGCTGGGACTATTTCAAGGGCGCCTACCAGACTTTCCAGACCAGCACCACGCCGACCACCGCGATACCGATCCCGCCGCCGCTGGGCACCGTGACCGCCGATCGCGGGCGCTCCGACAACCTCTTCAGCCATCGCCTCGGCGCGCTGTACCAGCCGAACGACCAGATGTCGTTCCACTTCTCGTACGGCACCTCGTTCAACACCTCGGGCGACACCTACCAGTACGACCTGCCGGGCTCGAACACCCAACCCGAAGGCAGCCGCAACTTCGAGCTCGGCGCCAAGCTCGACCTGCTCGACGGCAAGCTGAGCACCCGTCTGGCGCTGTTCCACTCGACCAAGTTCAACGAGCGCAACCGCGACTCCCCGGACGGCACGCCGCTGATGGACTACGTGCTGTCGGGCAAGCGCCACACGGCCGGTGTCGAGCTCGACCTCGCCGGCCGCATCACGCCGAAGTGGGAAGTGTTCGGCTCGTACGCGTGGATCCCGGTCGCCAAGATCGACAAGGGCCCGCCGAGCGGCGTGGCGCTCTCGGGCGAGCACGTCGGCGATCGGCCGTCGCTGACGCCGCGCCACAGCGGCACGATCTGGACGACCTACCAGATCATCCCGAGCCTGCGCCTGGGCGGTGGCCTCAACGCTCGCAGCTCGCAGACGCCGAACCGCAATCCGGTCGGCATCGTCGCGCCGAGCTTTGTCACCGGCGACCTGATGGCCGAGTACACGATGAGCGAGGCGGTCGCGTTCAAGCTCAACGTCAACAACGTGACGAACAAGCTGTACGCCGATTCGCTCTACACCGGCCATTACATTCCGGGTCTGGGTCGCAAGGTGCAGGTCACGATGACCGCGCGCTTCTAAAAGAGAGAGGACGACCCGGCCGATGCTGCTCCACGTCAAAGAGGTTCTCAACGCCGACGAATTGCGCGAAGCCCGCGCGATTCTGAAGCGCGCGACCTGGGGCGACGGTCGGGTCACTGCCGGCGTGCAATCGGCGCAGGCGAAGAACAACGAGCAGCTGCCGCAAGACAGCGCCGAGGCGCGCGCCTTGCAGCAGATCGTGCTCGGCGGCCTGAACCGCCATGCGGTGTTCTTCTCGGCCGCGCTGCCCAAGCGCGTGTTCCCGCCGCTGTTCAACCGCTACGGCGGTGACGCGAACGCGTTCGGCAGCCATGTCGACAACGCGGTGCGCTTCATCCCGGGCGGGCAGGGCGGACGGGTGCGCACCGATCTGAGCTGCACGCTCTTCCTGACCGATCCCGACGCGTACGACGGCGGCGAACTCGTCGTCGAAGACACCTTCGGCGCGCCGCGCATCAAGCTGCCTGCCGGCGACATGGTGCTGTACCCGGGCACCAGCGTGCACCGCGTCGAGCCGGTGACGCGCGGCGCGCGCCTCGCGAGCTTCTTCTGGATCGAGAGCATGGTGCGCAGCGACGAGGCGCGCCGCCTGCTGTTCGAGATGGACTCGCACCTGATGCGCCTGCGCACCAGCGTCGGCGAGACCGACCCGGCCGTGATCGGTTTGACCGGTGCGTACCACGACCTTCTGCGCATGTGGGCCGACGTATGAGCCGGCATGCGCACACCATTCTTCCCAACGCCGAAAGGACCGACATGAAACGCCAACTCCTGATCACCCTCCTCGCCGTCGCTGCCAGCGGCAGCGCCTTCGCGCAGCACGCCGAGAAATGCGAGCCGATCCCGAAGGAGGAATGGAAGCCGCAGGCCGACCTCGAACGCAAGCTGAAGAACGAGGGCTGGGCCATCAGCCGCGTGAAGATCGAGAACGGCTGCTATGAGGTCTACGGCAAGAACGCCACCGGCAAGAAGATGGAGACCTTCTTCCACCCGAAGACCTTCGAGATCGTCACGCCCCGGAAGTGACCGCATGACCTTGCCTGCCGACCTGTCGCCGGTGCGTGTTTGGGATCGCGCGGTGCGGGTGCTGCACTGGACGCTGGTGGTCTCGGTCGCGCTCTCGGCGGTCGGCCTCATCGCGCTGTTCGGCGTGCACCAGCCGGCCGGCTACGTGGCGCTCGCGGCCGTGCTGCTGCGCCTCGTGTGGGGCGCGGTCGGCAGCCGCTACGCGCGTTTCGCGCAGTTCGTGCGCGGGCCGCGCGCCGCGCTGCGTTACGCGCGCGCCGTGGCGGCTCGGCGCGAGCCGCGCTTCATCGGCCACAACCCGCTCGGCGGCTGGATGGTCGTCGCGCTGCTGCTGTGCATCGTCGGGCTCGCCGTCACCGGCTGGCTCTACACGACCGACATGTTCTTCGGCGATGAGACGGTCGAGACGATTCATCGCGGGCTCGCGTGGACGCTGCTCGGGTTCGTCGTTGCGCACGTCGCGGGCGTGCTCTTCACGAGCCTGCGACACCGCGAGAACCTCGTCGCGGCGATGTTCAACGGTGCCAAGCGCGCACCCGCGCAAGACGACATCGCGTGACCGAACAGCGCATGCAGTGACGCCTCGCCACGACAAAGCGTGGTTTACCTCGTAGAAATGCGTGTTTCTCCCATGAAATGTTCTTCTCATTGCCCTATGCAGGCATTACCATTCGCTCCGCACGGTGCTATGGAGAAATGAGAGTCCACGCGGCTCTCGCCCATCCCGGGCACATCAACAACTCTTGATGGAGAGAATCAACATGGCAACTGCGAAGAAAGCGGCACCCGCGAAAAAAGCGGCACCGGCAAAGAAGGCTGCTCCGGCAGCGAAAAAAGCGGCACCTGCAAAGAAGGCCGCTCCGGCGGCCAAGAAGGCAGCACCGGCGAAGAAGGCGGCTCCTGCCAAGAAGGCAGCGGCTCCGGCCAAGAAGCGCACTCCCAACGCGGCCTTCATGAAGGCCATGACCCCGAGCGCCGCGCTCGCTGCGATCATCGGCTCCAAGCCGGTGCCCCGCACCGAAGTGACGAAGAAGGTCTGGGAGTACATCAAGGCCAACAAGCTGCAAGACGCAGCGAAGAGGACGATGATCAACGCCGACGCCAAGCTGAAGGAAATCTTCAAGAAGGCGCAAGTCTCGATGTTCGAGATGACCAAGCTGATCAACAACCATCTGAGCTGAACGCGCGTGCTGATCGGCCGCGATCGAAGGATCAGGCCGAACGAAGAAGCCGGTGCATGCTCCGGCTTTTTTGTGCCCGCCACGCGTTGATGCGCGCGCTGAAGCCGGTTCAGCGCGGCAGGTCGACCCCGAACATCTGCGCCGCGTTGCTCCAGGCCACGCGCTGCGCGATCGGCGCCGGCAGGTCGCCGAGCCACAGGCGCGCCGCGCCCATCAGCGCTTCGTAGTCGCTCCAGCGCGCGTTGACCCAAGTGTCGGAGCCAATCATGAAGCGATCCGGGTACGCCGTGATCAGCGCCTTCCACTCGGCGCTGAGGTGGCCGTTGGCATCGGTCAGGCCGGGCCGGTACGAGAGTTCGCCCATCAGCGACGGGTAGCGCGCCAGCAGGGCCCGCACGCGCGCGACCGGCGCGCCGCCGATGCCGGTGTGGGCCCAGATCAGCTGCGCGCGCGGTGCGTGGCGCAGCAACCGGTCGATCGCGTCGTCGTCGACGTGGGCGAGCACCGCGAGGCCTTTCTCCTGCGCCAGCAGCATCAGCTTCTTCGCGACCGGGCCGTCGGCGTTGGCACTGTCGTAGAGGTGGAACTCGCCGATGCCCTTGAACGGGCCGGTCTTCGTGCCCGCGGCGAGCTGCTGCTGGACCATCGTGTAGACGGTTTCGTCGGCGAACCAGCCGGTGTAGTCGGCGCGGTTGCGGTACAGGCGCACGAACGGCACGACCTTGACGCCCACCGCGGCGGCCTGCGGCGCGGCCGCGAGCGCGACCGTGCCGTCGTTCGGCCGGCTGTTCGCGACGATCCCGCGCACGCCGCTGCGCTGCATGCGTGCGAGCACGTCGTCGATCGGGAACGGCGCGACCGCCTCCTCGTTGTAGTGCACAGGTGGGTGTCGAACAGCGGGCCTGTCCAGGGCTCGGCGCGGGCGCCGACGCTCGCCAGTGCGAGCACGGCAAGTGCGACGAGGCGCCGCATCAGCCGCGCGCCAGCCGGCGCTGCAGAAAGTCGAGCCGGTCCTGGCCCCAGAAGATTTCGCCGTCGACGACGTAGCTCGGCGCGCCGAACACGCCGATCCCGATCGCGCGCTGCGAGTCGGCGTCGTGGCGCGCCTGCACCGCCGGCGCCTGCGCGTCGTCGAGGCGGCGCGCGGGCAGGCCGCACTCGATCAGCTTCGCGGCCAGCGTGGCGGTGTCGGCAATGTCGCGCTGCTCGGCCCACACGGCCCGCATCAGCGCCGCGGCGAGCGCCATTGCGGCGTCGCTGCCATCGTGCTCGTCGACCGCGATGATCAGCCTCGCCGCCGCATCGCCCGCGACCGGAAAGAACGCCGGCTGCAGGTTCATCGGCAGGCCGAGATGCTCGCTGAAGCGCTTCAACTCGACCAGCCGATAGGCTTGACGCGGCGGCGCGCGCTTCGCCAGTGGCAGGCCGCCGGTGACCGGGAACACCTGGCCGAGGTCGATCGGCAGCACGTTGATGTGCGCGCCGGCAGCCTTCGCGATCGCGGCAAACCGATCGTGGCCGAGCCAGGTCCAAGGCGATTGCGGGGCGAGGTAGTAGTCGACGACGAGGGCCATGCGCATCTCCGTGAGCGGAGCGCGCAGTCTAACGAACGCCCCAGGGCCGGCGGAGCCGGCCATCCCGCGCGGGGATCTGAGCAGCCCGGCGGAGCCGGATCTGCTCAGAAGCCGGTGTTCAGCGCTTCAGGTAACGGATGTCGGCGCGGCGGTTCTCTGCGAAAGCCGACTCGTCGTGGCCTTCGGCCTTCGGGCGCTCTTCGCCGTAGCTGACGGCCTCGATCTGTGCGGCCTTCGCGCCCATCAGTTCGAGCTGCTTCGCGACGACTTGCGCGCGCTTGTCGCCGAGCGCGAGGTTGTACTCGCGCGAACCGCGCTCGTCGGTGTTGCCCTCGACACGGATCTGCGTCTGCGGACGCGTCTGCAGGAACTGGCCGTGGGCCTGCACCACCGGCTGGTACTTCTGCGCCACGGTGAAGTCGTCGTAGCCGAAGAACACGCTGCGTGCGGCGAGCTTGCCCTTCGGATCGTCGAGCGGGTCGAGCGTGACGGTTGCGACCGTGCTCTGCGCGGTCGATGCGCCGCCGGTGTTCGCGGGCGGCGCGACCTTCGCGATGTCGACCGGCGCCTTCGGCGTGTCGAGCGGCGTGCTGCTGCAGGCCGCAAGCGCGGCCGCGGCGACGAAGGTGATGGAGAGGGACTTGATCATGAGGTAACTCCTTGAGTGGCGAACGGGGAATGACAGAAGAGAAGAGAGCCGACCCGTTCATTCGGTGAAAGGAAGCGGCTTCGCGGCGAGTGCCGCATCGAAGCCGCCCATGCAATCGACCAGCACCGCCAAGCCGTCGTGAACCTTGCGCAACTGCCCGGGGCTCATGTCGTCGAGCACGTTCGGCAGCAAGCCGCGTGCCGGCGCGGCGGTGACCTTCAGCGCCTTGCGGCCGGCGGCCGTGAGGTGGATGTGAACGATGCGCTGGTCGTCCGCCGAGCGGCCCTTGCGCACCAGCGCCGCGGTCTCCAGGCGGTTCAGCAGGTTGCTGACGGTGGTCTGGTGCACACGCAAGCGCTGCGCCAGTTCGCCGACGCTGAGCCCATCGGCCTGCGCCACCTCGTGCAGTGCCCACAGTTGTGCCCCCGGGATGCCGGTGCTGCGCTCGACCTGTGCCGAGTGGTTGCCCGCCAGTCGCACGACGACGCGCAACTGCTGCAGCACGTCGAGGCTGACCAGCGCGGCGCGCCGCTTGCGCGGAGGTGTCACGGCAGATTTCATTTGTGCAAAGTATATTGCTGCAAATGTATCGAAGATGTTTCGGAGTGCGTCGGCAAAGTCCCCATCTTCAAAGTTGAGATGGCGCGGCACGCCAGGTTAGGCTGCGCGCCCGGAACAACAACAACCAGAGAGGCGCTTCCGATGAACATGGAGCAGTTGGGTCCGCTCGTCGCCTGGCCGCTGATGCTGCTGGCCGCATGGCTGGCCGGCGAGTGGGTGTATCGCCACTGGAACCTGCCGCGGGTCTGCGCC
>JANXVK010000109.1 GCA_025351675.1 Rhizobacter sp. | reverse complement strand
GGCGCGCTACGAGTTCGTGCTCGCCGCACCCGGCTACGCGACGACGCACATCTACCGCTCGCCGTTCCCGCGCTCGTCCAGCATCGTGAACCTGCGCGTCGAGAAGATCCTCGAGACCGACAAGGATGCCGCCGCGATCGTCGTGATGACGCGCCCGCGCGGCTACTTCGGCCTGCCGCGCGACACGATCAACCTCGACGGCAAGAGCCCGCCGGGCGTGCCGCAAGGCGTGGCCGGTGTGGCGTCGTCGAAGCTCAAGCTGGCCGACGCGGCGAGCCGCCCGGTGATCGGCGTCTTCAACGACGAACGCCTCGTCGGCCGCACTTGGCCGGTGGCGAACAACGAGATCAGCTACCTCGAGCTGATGCACTGACCCGGCTGCGCGGAGTTCAGCCCAGCAAGCCGGGCAGCCACTGCACGAGCGCCAGCGCAACCACGCCCTGCAGCAGCGTGTACTGCCAGAACAGCGCGATGTTGTCGAGCGTGGCCCGCTGGCGGGCGATCAACCGGCCGCTCCAGCGACGCGCCAGCAGGTAGGCGCCCATCACGCCGAGCACGGCGATGTGAAAGCCCTGCCACGCGAGCAGTGCAGCGACCGTCGCGCTCCAGGCGTTCGACCGCGGCGCCAAGCCGGCGGCGTCGTGTCCCGCCCAGCCGGTGGCCCACGCGCCCGCGGCGAGCGCCGTCGCCAGCACCGCCAGCGCCGCGAACCCCAGGCGGCTGCCCGCCCAACCGGTGCCGACGCCACGGCGCGCCAGCCAGCCCATCGCCGCAGCGCCGGTGATCGCCAAGGCGACGCTGCCCCACACCCACGCGTCTGCCGGAAGACGTGCGCCGGGCGGCGGGCAGACTTCGGCCAGCATCGACACATGCAGGTGCGCGAACGCGAACGACGCGAAGATGCTGGCGTCGACGACGATCAGCACGAGCGTCGCCCACCAAGAGTGAGAGCGGCTCCCGGTCGCGCCGATCGGCAGCGTGCAGTGTTCCGCGACGCGGGCCGTCGCCGCGCCGGGTGCGCGATCACTCTGCCAGAGCCACGCCAGCATCGCCACCAACCCACCGAGACCGAACGCCACGGCCAGCGCGAACCACTTGACTGTCAGCAACAGGAAGAAGCCCGCCGTTCCGAGGCCAGCCAGCAGCGGCAGCCAGCTGTCACCGGGCAGCACGAGCAGGTGCAGCGGGCGCGCGTTGACCACGCTGGTGACGAGGGCCTCGCGCTGGCCGGTCACTGTGCCCGGCAACCAGTGCCGACCGGCCTCGACCTCGGCCGCGAGCGTCGGCCGGCGCCACAGCGGCTCGCGCGAATCGACCTGCGGAATGCTGCGCGTGCCGTAGTTGCCGGCCGGCAGCCATTCGAGCGTGCCGCCCCGCCACGGGTCGTCGTTCTTGCGTTCGGCGCGCAGCCAGGTTCGGGCCGCGTCGACCACGAACAGCAGCACGCCGGCGGCGAACACGAACGCGCCGATCGACGACAGCAGGTTCGGCAGGTCCCAGCCCAGGTTCGGGTCATAGGTGTACACGCGCCGCGGCATGCCCATCAACCCGGCGATGTGCATCGGGAAGAACGCCAGGTGGAAGCCACCGAACATCAGCCCGAAGATCCAGCGGGCCCAGTGCTCCGAGAACGTGTGGCCGTTGATCAGCGGCCCCCAGTGGTATAGCGCCGCGAACACCGGAAACACCACGCCGCCGATCAGCACGTAATGCAGGTGGGCGACGATGAAGTAGGTGTCGTGCACCTGCCAGTCGAACGGCAGCACCGCGACCATCACGCCGGTGAGGCCGCCCAGCACGAAGGTGAACAGAAAGCCGAGCAGGAACAGCGCGGCGCCGGTGTAGCGCAGCTTGCCGCGCCACAGCGTGGCGATCCACGCGAACACCTGCATCGCCGTCGGCACTGCCACCACGAGGCTGGCCGCTGACACCAGCAGCACTTTCCAGCTGCCCAGCCCGGCGGTGAACATGTGGTGCGCCCAGAGCGCGAAGCTGATCACGCCGACCGCGATCAGCGCCAGCACCACCGCTCGGTAACCGACCAGCGGCGTGCGTGCGAGCGTGGGCACCATCATCGAGACCAGGCCCGCGGCGGGCAGAAAGATGATGTAGACCTCGGGGTGGCCGAAGAACCAGAACAGGTGCTGCCACAGCACCGGGTCGCCGCCGCGGGCAGCGATGAAGAACGGCCAGTCGAACGCGCGCTCCATCTCGAGCAGGGTGGTGCCGGCGATCACCGCCGGGAACGCGAACACGATCATGAACGCCACCACCAGCATCGCCCACGCGAACACCGGCATGCGCGCCAGCGTCATGCCGGGCGCGCGTGTGAACAGGATGCCGATGATCAACTCGATCGCGCCGGCGATCGCCGAGATCTCGATGAAGCCGATGCCGAGCAGCCAGAAGTCGGCGCCGATGCCGGGCGAATGCTCGGAGCTGGTCAGCGGCAGGTACATGAACCAGCCGCCGTCGGGCGACGCGTTGAAGAAGATCGTGCAGAAGAATGCGAGCCCGCCGATCGCGCAGGCCCAGAACGCATACGCACTGAGGCGCGGGAACGGCAGGTCGCGCGCGCCCAGCATGCCCGGCAGGAGGTAGACCGCGATCGCCTCGACGACCGGCACCGCGAACAAAAACATCATCACGGTGCCGTGCATCGTGAAGACCTGGTTGTAGAGCTGCGGGCTCATCAGCGCGTTGCCGGGCAGCG
>JANXVK010000084.1 GCA_025351675.1 Rhizobacter sp. | reverse complement strand
CCCAGCAGTTCAACCACCCGCTTTTGCTCGCGGCGGGCAATGAATTCCTGCAATGCTTTTGTGACGACCGCCTTCTTGGTTCGCTCACCGCTGACCTCAACGGCGCAGTTGAGAAGCTCGGGATCGATCGCTGGATTGGTGGCCATGTGTGAGTCCTTGCACAGTAGTCCACACAAAGCCGCAGAGCGCAGCGGCGCGCACTCGACTGCCTCGTCCATGCGCCGCGTCATGGTCGTGCGCCGCCCCTACCCGATCAGCAACAAGGCCTCGGCGCCGCCGCGAACCGCATCGACCACGAGGCGGCGGTCGAAGCTCGCCAGTCGACCACCATGGGCGCGGGCCAGCGCCAACAGGTAGCTGTCGGTCACCTGGGCCGAGCCGAGCAAGCGTGTGGTGTCGAGCCGTTTCGCGTCCAGCACGCTGATGTCGTCGGGCCAGAAAACATGGCCGGGCAGCTTGCGCATGACCAGCATCAACGTTGCCACCGCGGCGGGGCTGCCCGGTGAGTTCGGGTAGCGGGCATGCCCCACGATGCGCAGAACGCCGTTCTCGGTCAGCGGGCAGGTGGCCCAAGCCTCGTGGCCGTGTTGTCCAAACCAGTCGTGTGCCGCGTCGTGCTGAACATGCGACGCATCGATCAGTGCGATCAACACGTTCACATCGAGCAAGTACGTTGTCACGGCAGTTCGTCGCGCAGCTGACTCACCAGTTCAGGCGTGACAGGCGCAGCGCCCGCCCGATTTGCCAACAAGGGAACGCCGTTCCTGACCGTGCGGCTCGCGGTCGTCGGCTGCAGCGCCTGCCGCGAGAGTGACGAAATCACTTCCCCCACGGTCTTGCGCTGCCGTGCCGCCAACCCTTTTGCCGCGGCCAGAACATCGTCATCGATCGTGAGGGTGGTTCGCATGGCTTGTCCTTATCTTGCATCAAGCATCGTACATCGTACATCGCCCGGATAGCGGGCATCGGTTTTAGGCGCTGGTGCCGCGGCAGGTGATGATCGGCCTCACGCCAACCCCTCTTGATGGAGGTCACATGATCTTCTCGCGCCCCCAAACGCTGCTTGCTTCTCTCTTCCTCTCTGTCTTGGCTTTCTACGGATGCTCCGATCAGAAGCGCTCAAGCAGTGACTCGAAGCCCGACCTGCAGGAGGCATGCAGAAGCGATGTGGAAACCGCCATCGCCGAGGCACAAAGGGCAGGCAAATCCGAAGCAGACATGAAACGTGCGGGCGACGCGGCTCTCTATCGTTGCATCGCGCGGAAGGCGGGATGACGAGGTTGCGCTGAACCCTGCGCGAGCGTGCACTACCAGGTAACAGGATCGATGCCGTACAGCTCGGCAAGCTCGCGGTACACCGCCGGCGCCTCCGCCTGCAGCGCGCCGGGTTGCTCGAAGAACACCTCCGACACCACCGCGAAGAACTCGGCCGGGTCGGTCGCCGCATACGGGTCGATCAGGGCCGACGGCTCGTTGCGAAGGCGCTCGAGGCCCGCCTCCATCACGGCCGACCAGCGCTGCGCCGCCTCGGCGGTGGGTCGCCAATTGGGCGCGTCCGGCCTCAATTCAAGTTGCGATCGGTGCGCGAGCCGGCCACTCGGTCACGTTGGAGCCCGGTTGTCGGGCGGCGTTTCGACGCACCGTGAACGGCAGCGAACGCATTTCATCGTGCGATGATTCATGCATGTTGACCAAGTTGCTCAGTAAGTTCCGTCGGCGGCCACAGGCCGCCACAGCGGTCACGCTGCCGAAACTCGACGCAGCCAATCCACACGCGGTCAACAGTTTCAACTGCCCATACTTCTGGGCCATCGGCCCCGACAAGAGGGCTTCCTGCGAAGCGGCGGTCGAGGCCCTCAGTCAGCAGCTACCCGTCGGCGTCCACGTCTCCGACAACTTGGTCACCTGGGGTCGCAACAACTCCATGCTGGACGACGGCCCGTTCGTGGCAGCGTGGCGGGCCAACATCGAGCGTCCCTCCGACGAGGCCATCATCTGGCGTCGCTACATCTTGGCGACGTCCGCGTATCACTGCATCAACCTCGGAGGCGACTTCGTCGAATGCGGTGCGTTCACGGGCGTTGGCATGAAGACCGTCATGGACTATTTGGGCGGCACCGCATTCCCGCGAGCGTTCTGGGGCTACGACCTCTTCGAGCACGAGGAGGGGATGCCCAACGCTCCAATGGAAGGGCTGGGCGCTGGCCTCTACGAGCGCGTCGAGGGCAAGTTCGCCGGCTATCCCCAAGTACAGTTGATCCGGGGCTTGATTCCGGAGTCGTTCTCGATCGGCTGCCCCACCCACATCGCGTACCTGCACATCGACCTTAACCAAGCTCCTGCCGAGCTCGCCGTACTCGATCATCTGTTCGACAGGGTCGTTCCGGGCGGGATGGTGATCCTCGACGACTACGAATGGTCAGGGTATAGGGGGCAGAAGCTAGCGGAAGACTCGTGGTTCGACCAGCGAGACTATCGCGTGATGCCTCTCCCGACGGGTCAAGGGCTGGTCATAAAGCGCTGACAATGCTCAGCAAGCGGATACCAACGTCGTGCAACAAACACCAGTTCACCACCAGCACAATCCCGATCTTTTGGATTTCATACCCGTCGATGCCCGCAAAATCGTGGAGGTCGGCTGCAGCTCTGGTGCGCTGGCGCGTGCGTACAAGCATAAGAATCCTCGAGCGCACTACACGGGCATCGAAATCGAACCGGCTTACGCCGAGTTGGCACGAAGCTACTGTGATTCCGTCCTCGAGTTGAACGTCGAGTCAACTGGCGTCGGGAGTGTGCCGAATGCCGCCGAAGTGGACTGCTGGATATTTGGCGACGTGCTGGAGCATTTGAAAGACCCTTGGCGTCTGCTCAGCGATATCCGCCGCATTCTGCCCATCGACGGCTGCGTGGTGGCATGCATTCCGAATGCCCAGCATTGGAGCGTCCAAGCGCGACTAAGCTTCGGGGACTTCAGGTATGAGGACTCAGGCATTTTCGAC
>JANXVK010000080.1 GCA_025351675.1 Rhizobacter sp. | reverse complement strand
ACCGTCTGCGGCGCCATCGGCCGCAGGTTGAACTGCAGGCAGCGCGACAGCACCGTCGGCGGCACCTTCTGCGGGTCGGTCGTCGCGAGCACGAACTTCAGGTACTCGGGTGGCTCTTCGAGCGTCTTCAGCATCGCGTTGAAGGCGTGGTTGGTCAACATGTGCACTTCGTCGATCATGTAGACCTTGAAGCGGCCGACGACCGGCTTGTAGACGGCCTGATCGAGCAACTGCGAGATCTCGTCGACGCCGCGGTTCGACGCCGCGTCGAGCTCCACATAGTCGATGAAGCGGCCGGCGTCGATGTCGCGGCATGCATCGCACACGCCACAGGGGTGCGCGGTGATGCCGCCGCTGCCATCGGCGCCGGTGCAATTCAGCGATTTGGCGAGGATGCGCGAGATTGTCGTCTTGCCGACACCGCGCGTGCCGGTAAACAGGTAGGCATGGTGCAGGCGCTGCTGGGTCAGGGCATTCGCGAGTGCCTGCACAACGTGTTCCTGCCCGACCAGCGCATCGAAGTTGGGCGGCCGGTACTTGCGGGCGAGGACGACATAGGACATGACGCAGATTCTACGGGTCGGGCAACTGCCGACCTGCTCACATGGCCGACCATCGGCTGCCCGATAATTCATGCACTGTCCACTGCGCGCCGCGCGCGCCCGCCCGATGAACCCCATGCCCCCGACCACCACGCTCAGCTACGAGCAAGCCGGTGTCAACTACGACCTGATCGACCCGCTGAAAGTTACCGCGCAGCGCGCCGCGGCGGCCACCGCCGGGCACCTCGCGGCTCACGGCTTCACCGAAGTGGCCGCGTCGCGCGGCGAATCGGCCTACGTCGTCGACGTGGGTCCGTTCTACATCGCCAGCATCGTCGAATGCCTGGGCTCGAAGGCGCTGGTCGCCGACGAGATGCGGCTGCTCACCGGCAAGAGCTACTACGACGGCATTGCGCAAGACACGATCGCGATGGCGATCAACGACCTGATCACGGTCGGCGCCACACCGCTGATCGTGCAGGCTTACTGGGCGGCGGGCGGCTCCGACTGGTTCGCCGACGCGCAGCGCTCGCAGGCGCTGGTGGCCGGCTGGAAGCGCGCCTGCGATGTCTGCAGCGTCGCGTGGGGCGGTGGCGAGACGCCGGCGCTGGCGGGCATCGTCGAGGCCGGCCGGATCGACCTCGCCGCCTCGTGCACCGGCCTCATCAACCCGAAGGAGCGGCTCTCGGTCGGCGACAAGCTCGGCGCCGGCGACGCGATCGTGCTGCTCGCGTCGAGCGGCATCCACGCCAACGGCCTGAGCCTGGCGCGCAAGCTGGTCGAACGGCTGTCCGATGGCTACCTGACCGAGGTCTCGCCGGGGCTGACCTACGGCGATGCGCTGCTCGCGCCGACCGTGCTCTATTCGCCTGTCACCGAGGCGCTGTACAAGGCCGGCATCACGCCGCACTACTGCGCCAACATCACCGGCCACGGCTGGCGCAAGCTGCTGCGGCACCCGGCCGAGCACCGCTACCGCATCCACACCGTGCCGGCCGTGACACCGGTGCTGAAGTTCATCCAGCAGCACGCCCGGCAGGACGACCGCGAGGCCTACAGCACGCTGAACATGGGCGCGGGCTTCGCGATCTTCGTGCGTGCGGAGGATGCGCAGCGCACGGTCGACGTGGCACGCGCACAGGGGGTCGAGGCAATCGTCGCGGGTTCGGTAGAGGCCGGACCGAAAGAGCTGCTGATCGAACCGCTGAACATCCGCTTCGGCAACGACGATCTGCAGCTTCGATGATTTTTCTCTCACGGTCGCGAGGGCCCGCGTGGTTCGCGATCCTGATCGCGGCGCTGCTGACGGCTGCGCCGGCGTGCTGCCGGAGCTCGCGCGCGCCCCCTCGACCACGTTCTTGGCTGCGCCCGATGCACCGCTCGCGATGGTGGCCCGCGACGCGAAGTTTCCGCCCGGCGAATCGGGCGTCTGGCCGCTGCTGCAGGCCAGCTACGCGCTCGACCCGCTAGACCTGCAGTACTACCTGGTCGCCGACGACTCGACCGGCCACCCGCTGCAACGCGCGCTGAGCGACGCTGCCGCGTGCGCATGCGCCCGCTGCTCGACGACCTGTACACCGCCGACCTCGACCGCCTGCTGCTCGGCTTGGCGGCAACACCGAACGTCGAGGTGCGCCTGTCCAATCCGTTCGTGACCGAGCGCGGTTCGTCGACCCGCCGCCTGCTCGCGCTCGCGCTCGACTTCAAGCGCCTGAACCACCGCATGCACAACAAGCTGTTCGTGGCCGACGGTGTGATGGCGATCGTGGGCGGGCGCAACCTCGCCGACGAATACTTCCTGCGCGGCACGCAGAACAACTTCATCGACTTCGACGTGATACTCACCGGCAGCGCTGTGCCCGAGCTGAGCGGCTGGTTCGATCTGTACTGGAACAGCACCGCGGTCTACCCGGTGCAGGCGATCG
>JANXVK010000147.1 GCA_025351675.1 Rhizobacter sp. | reverse complement strand
CTCCAGCAGCGCGCTCAGCAGCAGCTTGGCCGATCCGCCGTAGCGTTTCGCGTCGCCCTTCGCAAGGATCGCGACCAGCGAGATCACTTTTGGCGCGAGCAGCAGCACCGCGGTCAGGCCGAACAGCGTCAGCATCAGCTTGAAGTTCGCGGTCGGCCACGCCGGGAACAGCTGATACGGCTCGGTGAAGTACGTCGGCACAAAGTGCGAGTGGGTCGCGAACAGCACCGTCGACAGCACCAGAAACGCGAGCCAGAACGGCGACGACAGGTAGGCGAGCACGCCGGTCACGAACACCGTGCGATGCACCGGGTGCAGCCCCGGCTCGAACAGCAATCGCGAGTTCTGCAGGTTGCCTTGGGCCCAGCGCCGGTCGCGGCCAAGTTCGGCGAGCAGGTTCGGCGGCACCTGCTCGTAGCTGCCGTCGAGGTCGTGCGCGATCCAGACCTTCCAGCCGGCGCGGCGCATCAGCGCCGCTTCGACGAAATCGTGCGACATCACGCCGCCCGACAGCGAGGTCTTGCCCGGCAGCGGCGGCAGCGCGCAATGCGCGATGAACGGCGCCATGCGCAGGATCGCGTTGTGACCCCAGTAATGCGATTCGCCGAGCTGCCAGTAGTGCAGCCCGGTCGTGAACAGCGGGCCGTAGACGCGCGAGCAGAACTGCAGGATGCGCGCATGCGTGGTCACATGGCCGGCGGCGCGCGGCGCGGTCTGGATGATGCCGGTGTCGGGGCGCGCCTCCATCATGCGCACCAGCGCGGTGAGGCAGTCGCCGCTCATCACGCTGTCGGCGTCGAGCACGATCATGTAGCGGTAATCGGCGCCGAAGCGGCGGCAGAAGTCGGCCACGTTGCCGGCCTTGCGGTGCGTGCGGTGCTGGCGCCAGCGGTAGAACACGCGCGCATCGGCGCCGGCCTGCCGCAACGCGCCGGTCAGTTGCGTCCAGGCGGCCTGCTCGGCGGCGCGGGCATCGGGCCGGTTGGTGTCGCTGAGCACGAAGAAGTCGAAACGCGCGGCCGAGTCGGTCGCGGCCAGCGATTCGCAGGTGGCGCGCAGGCCGGCAAAGACGGTCGCCACATCCTCGTTGCAGATCGGCATGATGATCGCAGTGCGGGCCTCGGGTGCGATCGGGGCCGCACCGCCCGCGCCGCGCAGCACGTTGGTGATCTCGCGCCGGTCATGACCGCGCAGCATTACCCACGCGCCGAGCACGGCGGTCCAGAAGCCGGCCGAAACCCACGCGAACAGGATCGCGAACAGCACCAGCAGCCCGCGCTCGGCCCAGTCACGGCCGTGCGTGGGCATGATGTCGATCATGTAGTCGGTGCCGATGATCGCGCCGAGCGCGACCAGCACCAGCAGCAGCACGCGGCGCAGCATGAAGTGGCGGTCGGCGTGGCCGTTGTCCCAAGTGCGCTGCGCGCGCCCTTTCAGCAGGCGGGTCACCGGTCGCCACAGCGGATGCCCGGCCCAGGCCTGCGACGCCATCGAGCTGCGGTGGATCGCGGGCAGCGGCGCGTTGCCGCTCTCGGTTGCGCGCGAGCCATCGCTCATGGCTTCTCCGACTCCGGCGGCACGATGTAGCTCCAGGTCTCGGTCAGCGTGCGTCCACCCTCGAGAATCTTGCCGCGCATCTCGATCGGCTTGGCGGCGTCTTCGCGCTTCACGCGCACCGTCATCCGCCACACGCCGGTGACCGGATTCAGGAACAGGTTCTTCTCGCGCAACTGAGCGTTGCCACCGAGCTCGACGACCGGCTCGGGCTTGGCGTCGGGCTTCAGATCGCGCAGCGGCGGGCCGTCGAAGTCGACGATGAAGTTGATATCTCCGTCGGGCTGCTTGACGTAGCCGCGGCCACGGCGCGTTTGCACGACCCAGCCCTTTCCGACCGGCAGCTGGCCGTTCAGCTGCCAGCGCATCGTGTAGGCGAAGTCGAAGGGCTTCTTCGGGTCGGGCGACTTGTCGGGGACCCAATACGCGACGATGTTGTCGTTGGTCTCGTCGGGCGTCGGAATCTGCACCAGCTCGACCCGGCCCGCGCCCCATTTGCCGACCGGTTCGATCCAGGCGCTGGGCCGGCGTTCGTACAACGCCTCCGGGTCTTCGTAGCTCGCCGGCGCGCGATCGCGCTGCATCAGGCCGAAGCCTTTCGGGTTGGTCGCCACGAACGAGGTGACGAGCAGGCGCCTCGGGTTGACGAGCGGGCGCCAGATCCAGTCGCCGTTGTCGTAGGCGACCGACAGGCCGTCGGAGTCGTGCACCTCGGGGCGGTAATCGTCGCGGCCGCCGGGCTGGTTGTCGCCGAACAAGTACATGCTGTTCAGCGGCGCGATGCCGAGCTTGGTCACGGGCTCGCGAAAGAACAGTCGCGCGCTCACTTGCACGACCGTCTCGGCGCCGGGTGTCAGGATGAACTTGTAGGCACCGGTCAGGTGCTTCGCGTCGAGCAGCGCGTAGATCGTCAGCGCCTCATCGGCGCGACTTGGTCGGTCGACCCAGAACTCGGTGAAGCGCGCGAAGTCTTCGCCCGACGGCACGGCCGTGTCGATCGCCAGCCCGCGGGCCGACAGGCCGTAGGCCTGGCCCTTGCCGACCGCGCGGAAATAGCTCGCGCCGAGGAACACCAGCACCTCGTCCTTGTAGCTGGTCTTGTTCAGCGGGTAGTGAACGCGGAAGCCGGCCAGGCCGACCCCGCGCAGCTTCTTCGGGTCGACCTTGTTGCGGCCGTAGTCAAACAGGTCGGCATCGAAGTCGACGCGCTTCGTGCCGCGTGTGTCGGCGATATTGATGCGCACCGGATCGGGGAAGTTCTTGCCCGGGTGAAAGTACATCAGCTCGAACGGCAGCTTGTCGGCGCGCCAGGTGGCCTTGTCGGGGCGAAAACGGATGTCGCGCAACGCGTCGTAGTCGAGCGCGGCAAGTTCGGACGGCAGCTTGGTGGCCGGCGGACGAAAGTTCTCGGACGCGAGCGCGCGCGCCTTGACTTCGACGTCCCTGATGTTGACCGCGTGGGCGCCGATCGGCAACGCGAAGGCCGCGCACAGCGCGAGACGTGCAACAAAGACTGGCAGGAGAGAAGGAACGAAACTCAGAGTGTGGCCCTTGATGAATCGCGCGGGAGTTTACCGGTTTGGCCGGCTCGAATCCCTTGCAAGCGCAAGGCCAGAACTCTACGGGTATTTACCGGCTCGAGACGAGCCGGATTGACTTGCTTACACGAGGCCGCGGCGGTGTCCGACGCCGCGGCCATGTGCAGATCAGCGGCGGATCAGCCGTGCTTCGCGTCGAAGAACTGTTCGTCTTCGGTCGAGCCCTTCAACGCGGCGGTCGACGACAGCGCTTCGATCGTCGTCGTCACCGCGTCGAAGTAGCCGGTGCCGACCTCGCGCTGGTGCTTGACGGCGGTGAAGCCGCGCTCGGCCGCCGCGAACTCGGCCTCTTGCAGCTCGACGAACGCGCTCATGTTGTTGCGCGCATAGCCGTGGGCCAGGTTGAACATCGAGTAGTTCAGGCTGTGGAAGCCGGCCAGCGTGATGAACTGGAACTTGTAGCCCATCGCACCCAGCTCGCGCTGGAACTTGGCGATCGTCGCGTCGTCGAGGTTCTTCTTCCAGTTGAACGATGGCGAGCAGTTGTAGGCCAGCAGCTTGCCCGGGAACTTGGCGTGGATCGCATCGGCGAAACGCTTCGCGTAGGCAAGGTCAGGCTTGCCGGTCTCGCACCAGACCATGTCGGCCACTTCGGCGTAGGCCAGGCCGCGCGAGATCGCCTGCTCCAAGCCCGGCTTGCTGCGGTAGAAGCCTTCGACGGTGCGCTCGCCGGTCATGAACGGCTTGTCGTTGTCGTCGACGTCGCTGGTGACGAGGTCGGCGGCTTCGGCATCGGTGCGGGCGATCACGAGGGTGGGCGTGCCCATCACGTCGGCCGCCAGGCGTGCGGCTGTGAGCTTGGCGTTGGCTTCACGCGTGGGTACGAGCACCTTGCCGCCCATGTGGCCGCACTTCTTCACCGAGGCCAGTTGGTCTTCGAAGTGGACGCCGGCGGCACCGGCGTCGATCATCGACTTCATCAGCTCGAAGGCGTTGAGCACGCCGCCGAACCCGGCTTCGGCGTCGGCCACGATCGGCGCGAAGAAATCGATGTCGTTCTTGCCTTCCGACCATTGGATCTGGTCGGCGCGCGTGAAGGTGTTGTTGATGCGCTTGACCACCATCGGCACCGAGTTGGCCGGGTAGAGCGACTGGTCGGGATACATCTCGCCGGCGACGTTGGCGTCGCCCGCGACCTGCCAGCCCGAGAGATAGATGGCCGTGAGGCCAGCCTTGACCTGCTGCATCGCCTGGTTACCCGTGAGCGCACCGAGCGTGTTGACGAACGGCTCGGTGTTGACGAGGTTCCACAGCTTCTCGGCGCCGCGTTTCGCCAGCGTGTGTTCGATGCGGACGGAGCCGCGCAGCCGCACCACATCGGCTGCCGAATAGGTGCGCTTGACGCCTTTCCAGCGCGGGTTGGTGGCCCAGTCGCTGTCGAGTGCTGCAATCTGTTGTTCTCGGGTGGGCGTGTCCATGAAAGGCTCCGGAGTCGTGGCTAAAAAAGTGGAAATCTCGACATCAGCGTACGCCCGCGCCAACCCGAAGGCTTGCTCGAACTGCGATTGACGTACTCAGGAAAACCGATCTGAATCAATGAGTTCCGAGCGCATTTCGCTATGCGGTAGTTTATCTCCCACCATGAGAAATTTTGCGGCACTGCAGCATGGCAGACTTTCGTCATGTGAAATGCGAACGCGATGATGTGGAAGGTAGAAGCCACCACGACTTCTTCTAGACTCCGCCCTGCCGCGCCGCAACGGCCGCCGGCACAAGGAACTTTCATGCACAAAGATCCCAACCCTGCCACTGCGCCGGCGGTACCTGCCAGCTTTGCAGCGAACACACCCGCCTCTCTAGATGCGTACTGGATGCCTTTCACCGCCAGCCGCCAGTTCAAGAGCGCGCCGCGCATGTTGGCCAAGGCGAAAGACATGCACTACTGGACGCCAGAAGGTCGCCAGGTGCTGGACGCTGTAGCGGGCCTCTGGTGCGTGAATGCCGGCCACTCGCGACCCAAGATCGTGCAGGCCATCGCGGAACAAGCCGCGGAAATGGACTTCGCGCCGCCTTTCAACATGGCGCATCCGAAAGCGTTCGAGCTCGCTGAAAAGCTGGTGACGCTCACGCCACCCGGCCTCGACAAGGTGTTCTTCACCAATTCCGGCTCGGAAGCGGTGGAGACGGCGCTAAAGATGGCGATCGCCTATCACCGTGCGCGCGGCGAGGGCCAGCGCACTCGGCTGATCGGCCGCGAGCGCGGCTATCACGGCGTCAACTTCGGCGGCATTTCGGTTGGCGGCATTGCCGGCAACCGCAAAAGCTTCGGCACGATGGTGGGTGGCGTCGACCACATGCGCCACACGCACGACCTGGCAAAAAACGCTTTCTCGCGCGGCATGCCCGAGCACGGCGCCGAACTGGCAGACGATCTCGAGCGCATCGTCGCCCTGCACGACGCGTCGACCATCGCTGCGGTGATCGTGGAGCCGGTCGCCGGCTCGACCGGCGTGCTCATTCCGCCCAAGGGCTACCTCGAGCGGCTGCGCGCCATCTGCGACAAGCACGGCATCCTGCTGATCTTCGACGAGGTCATCACCGGCTTCGGCCGGCTCGGCTCGCCGTTCGCGGCGACGCACTTCAAAGTCACGCCCGACCTGATGTG
>JANXVK010000140.1 GCA_025351675.1 Rhizobacter sp. | reverse complement strand
GCCGAGCGTGCCGAGCGTGACGATGAACGGCTCGATCTTGCCGCGCGTGATCAGCAGACCGTGCGCCAGGCCGAACACGGCGCCGAGCAGCACCGCGAAGCCCGCACCGAGCACGACAACCGCGACCGGAGCCATGCCGCTGGTGCCGAGCGCGTTCATCAGCATGATCACGCCGCCGGCGATCAACGCCGCCATCGAACCAACCGACAGGTCGATGCCGCCGCTGATGATGACGAAGCACATGCCGACCGCGATGATGCCGATGAAGGCGGTGCGCGTGAGCACGTTCATCGCATTGTCGAGCGTCGCGAAGTCGGGGTTCAACAGCGCGCCGGCGATGCACAGCAGCACCAGCCCGACGATCGGGCCGACGCCGTGCACTCGCGACCACCACGGTTGCGATGCTGACCCGCCTCTGTCTTCAGTTCGTTCCTGTGGCATGGGCGATCAAGACTTCTTCGGTGAGTTGTTCGGCTTCCAGCGTGGCCTGCTGCGCGCCGCCACGCATCACGACGATGCGGTGGCAGATGCCGATCAGTTCCATCAGCTCGCTGGAGACGACGATCACGGCGCGGCCTTCGCGGGCGAGGCGCTGGATCAGGAAATAGATGTCGCGCTTCGCACCCACGTCGACGCCGCGGGTGGGCTCGTCGAGCACGATCACCTTCGGCCCCGGGTGCAGCACCTTCGCGAGCGCGAGCTTCTGCTGGTTGCCGCCGGAGAGCGACGAGGCCTTGATGTCGAGCGAGCCGGTGCGGATGCCGAAGTCGGTAACCGCCGTCTTCAACGCGGCACGCTCGGCGTCGGGCTTGAGCCACGGTGCGGCGTAGCGCTCCAGGGCCATCAGCGTGAGGTTCTCGCGCAGGCCGAAGTCGACGTGCAGCCCCTTGCCCTTGCGGTCTTCGCTGAGATAGGTGAGGCCGTGGTCGGCCGCCTCACGCGGGCTGCGCAGGCGCACTTCGCGGCCCGCCAGCTCGATGCGCTCGACCGTGTGCGCGCGCAGCCCGAGCAGCCCCTCGAACAGCTCTGTGCGGCCCGCGCCGACCAAGCCCGCGAAGCCGAGGATCTCGCCCGGCGCGACCTCGAAGTTCACGTCGCGCGCCCAGCCCGGCACATTCAGACCTTGCACCTTCAACAACGGTGGCGCAACGGGGCGCGCATCCTTCGCCGGATACAGATCGCTGAGGTCGCGCCCGACCATCAGGTTCGCCATCCGCTGGCGCGTCACGTTCGCCGTCGCCTCGCGCGTGACGAAGCGCCCATCGCGCATCACGACGATCTCGTCGGTGACGCGCTCGACCTCGTCGAGCTTGTGCGAGATGTAGATCAGCGTCACGCCGTCGGCCTTCAGCTGCGCAATCAACGCGAACAGGCGCTCGGTCTCGCCGGGCGTGAGCGTGGCGGTCGGCTCGTCCATGATCAGCAGCCGCGCTTTGCGCTGCAGTGCCTTCGCGATTTCGACCAGCTGCTTCTCGGCGACGATCAATCGCTTGACCAGCGTGTCGGGGCTCGCTTTCAAACCCACCTGCGCGAGCACGCGTTCGGTCTCGGCGCGCATGGCCGTATCGTCGAGCCACCAGCCCCGCGTCATCTCGTGACCGAGGAAGATGTTCTGCGCGATCGTCAGGTCTTCGGCGAGCGCGAACTCTTGGTGGATCATCACGATGCCGAGCGCCTCGGCCGCGCGCGGGCCGTCGAAGTGCACGGTCGTGCCGTCGATCCGCAACTCGCCGCCGGTCAGGCCCTCGTAGCCGGCGAGGATCTTCATCAGCGTGCTCTTGCCCGCGCCGTTCTCGCCGAGCAGGCCGATCACGCGACCGGGCGCGAGGTCGAAGCTCACGCCGTGCAGCACCTGCACCGGGCCGAACGACTTGACCACATTGTCGAAGACGACGGCGGCGCTCATGCGGGGAGCACCTTTCCGCGACCACGCAGCATTTCCTGCATCGCCAGCACGCCGGCCCCGACCAACCCGGATTGATCGCCGAGCGGCGAGTACAAAATTTCCAAATGCCGCGTCGACAGCGCCAGCGAGCGCTGGTACACGCTCTGCCGCAGCGAGGCCAGAAACAGCGGCCCGATGCGCGTGACGCCGCCGCCCAGGAACACGTGCGACGGGTTGAAGAAGTTCACGACCGACGCGAGCATCTGCCCGATCAGCGCGCCCGAGGCCTGCACGATGCCGTTGGCCGCCGCGTCACCGGCGCGGCTCGCGTGGCCGACGTCTTCGGGCGTCAGCTGACCTTGATCGTTCAGGCGCTCGGCGAGCATCGCGCTGCGCCCGGTCTGCGAGGCCTCGGTGGCGGCGCGCGCAATCGCCGGGCCGGCCGCCATCGTCTCGACGCAGCCGAGGTTGCCGCAGTGGCAGCGCGGGCCGTCGGGGTCGACGCAGATGTGGCCGACGTCGCCGGCCGAACCGTTCGCGCCGCGGTACACCTCGCCGTGGCAGACCACACCGCAGCCGATGCCGGTGCCGACCTTGATGACGAGGAAGTTCGGCAGCGTGCGCTTGAGCCGCCAGAGCTCGCCGAGGGCCATCAGGTTGACGTCGTTGTCGACCCAGACCGGCGCCTCGTAGTCGGCGCGCAGGTCGTCGCGGATCGAGTAGCTGTCCCAGTGCGGCATCAGCGGCGGCTCGACCAGCTGTCCGCTCGCGAAATCGACCGGCCCGGGCACGCCGACGCCGATCGCGATCACCTGCTTCGGCTTGATGCCGCCACGCGTGAGCAGCTCGCGCATCAGCGTGCGCATGCGCGACAGCACGACGGCGGGGCCGTCGCGCACGTCGATGCTTTCGCCGTGGCGCGCGAGCACCTGCAGGTCGGGCGTGAGCACGGCGACTTCGACGCTGGTGGCGCCCAGATCGGCGCACAGCAACACGCCGAGGCCGCGATGGAGTTGCAGCGTTTCGGCGCGGCGCCCGCCGGAGGAAGCGCGCAGGCCGACTTCATCGAGCCAGCCTTGTTCGATCAGCCCGGCGACGACCGCGTTGGCGCGCGTCTTCGAGAATTCGAGCTGTGAGGAGAGTGCGTCGCGCGACGGGCCATGCGCCCAGAACACGCCTTCGAGCACGTTCAGTTCGTTCGCCGACAACTGCGCCCAACGGCCCATCACACTTCGTCTCCTGCGTTGTTTTGCGGCCGGACTCTGCGGCCCGGTGCAGAAATCTTAGGAGGTGAACTTCAACCGCACAAGATCAATCTTAGACCTGATATGGTTTTAACTGCTTGCCCTGCCTGCGCACACTGGCGCAAACCCGCGCTGACATCGCGCAACGCCCGGCCTAGCATGACCGCACCGCAGACAGATGCGCAACAGCGCGTTGGCCCCGCGTGGGCTCGCCCACCGGCACGAGCGCGCGGAAAGAAACGGCTTGCAAGCGACCGACATCCACGCCCCCGACTACTTCCACAAGGTCGTCGACTGCCAATGGGCCTGCCCGGCCCACACCCCCGTTCCCGAGTACATCCGCCTGATCGCGGCGGGCCGCTATACCGATGCCTACATGGTGAACTGGGAATCGAACGTGTTCCCGGGCATCCTCGGCCGAACCTGCGATCGCCCGTGCGAACCGGCCTGCCGACGTGGCCGTGTCGAAGAGGCGCAGACCGCCAAGCCCGAACCGGTCGCGATCTGCCGCCTGAAGCGCGTCACCGCCGACTTCAAGGACGACGACATCAGCGACCGCTTTCCGCGTGCACCGCAGGTGATGAACGGCAAGCGCGTCGCCTGCGTCGGCGCCGGGCCGGCGGCGTTGACGGTGGCCCGTGACCTCGCGCCGCTCGGTTATTCGGTGACCGTGTTCGATGGCGACCGACAAGCCGGCGGCATGATCCGCTCGCAGATCCCGCGCTTTCGATTGCCTGAAGAAGTGATCGACGAAGAGACCGGCTACGTGCTGAAGCTCGGCGTCGACTTTCGCGCCGGCACGCGGATCGACTCGTTGAAGGCCTTGCTGGAGGACAAGGCGGACGGCGGCTGGGACGCCGTCTTCGTCGGCTCCGGCGCACCGCGCGGCCGCGACCTGAAAATTCCCGGTCGCGATGAAGCGGCGAAGCACATCCACATTGGCATCGACTGGCTTTCTTCTGTGTCGTTCGGTCACGTCACGGCGATCGCGAAGCGCGTGATCGTGCTCGGCGGCGGCAACACCGCGATGGACTGCTGCCGTTCCGCGCGCCGGCTCGGCGGCGAGGAGGTCAAGGTCGTCGTGCGCTCGGGTTTTGACGAGATGAAGG
>JANXVK010000585.1 GCA_025351675.1 Rhizobacter sp. | reverse complement strand
AGCGCGGCCCACGCGGCCCACGCGGCGATCGCCACGAACGCGGGAAGCGCGAGCGCGCTCGCGCTGCCCCACCTCGCCGGCGCCGCGCTGCGCGGGCCGCGCCGGACCGCTGGCACGCGCACGAACTGAACGTTCTTCGCGCGCTTCTTGCCCAGCGCACCGAGTTCGATCTCGAATGACAGGCGCTGGCCCTCCTGCGGTCGCCCCGACCCGGCCGGGAACGCCTTGATATGGACGAAGATCTCCTGACCGCCCTGGTCGGGCTCGATGAAGCCAAAGCCGCGGTCATCGGTCCAGGTTCTCAAACTGCCTTCGAAGCGCACGTCGGCCGCGCCCGCCGTCAGCGCCGGCTCTTCGCCTTGCGCGAATCCAGCTCGGCGATCTGTGCCTTCAGCAGCAGCAGCAGCGTCCGCGCGTTGGCCTCGCTCAGGCTCAGGACCGACGACGGTGCGCCGTCGTCCTGCGGCGGCGCGGCCTGCACCAGCGCGTCGAGCTGCATGCGGATCAGGCCGTTGCCGTTGGCCATCGCCTTGACCTTTTGAATCTCGATGTTCCAAGTCTTCATGCAAGCTCCTCCAGTTCGTGTCGTTGTTCGCGTTCGTCGGCCAGCGGCGCCAGCCCGAGCATCTCGGCGACGCGGCGCGGGTCGTTGATGGTACGCACCGCCATGTACGCCAGCTCGGCCTGCGGGTGGCGGCGGCGGAGGTAGTTGAGCCACTGCTTCAAGCGGCCAGCGCGAGCTTTCGGCTCGATGTGGCCGCTGACGAGGCGCCAGAATGCCGTCAGCAAGGGCTGCAGGTCGGCCCAGCCGAGTTCCGCCGTTGCGCCCCGGTCGGCCGCGACGATGGCCAGTGCCAAGCCCGGGTCGGCAACCATGCCACGACCAAGCATCAGTGTGCCGCAACCCGAGAGTTCGCGGCAGCGCAGCGCATCGGCCACGCTCCAGATTTCGCCGTTCGCGATCACCGGCACCGCGACCGCTTCGCGGATCTCGGCGATGCGCTCCCAGTACGCCGGCGGCCGGTACCCGTCGGCCTTGGTGCGGGCATGCACGACGAGTTCGCCGGCGCCGGCCGAGACGATCGCCTGCGCGCACTCGACCGCGCGATCGGCGTCGTTGAAGCCGAGCCGCATCTTGGCCGAGACCGGCATCGCGGCCGGCACCGCGCGCCACACCGCGGCGACGATGCGGTGCAGCAGCTCCGGGTCTTGCAGCAGCGCCGCGCCGCCGCCGTGGCGGTTCACGACCTTCGCCGGGCAGCCGAAGTTCAGGTCGATGCCGGCCGGCTGCAGGCCGGCGAGCCGGGCCGCGTTCTCGGCCAGACAGACCGGGTCGGAGCCCATCAGCTGGACCCGCACCGGCACGCCGGCGCGCGTGCGGCTGCCATGGTTCAGCTCGGGCACGACGCGCGTGAACACGCGCTCGGGCAGCAAGGTGCCGGTGACGCGGATGAACTCGGCCACGCAGCGGTCCACGCCGCCGGCGCGCGTCAGGATGTCGCGCAAGGTGAAGTCGAGCAGCCCTTCCATCGGGGCGAGCAGGATGGTCATGGACGGTGGGGTTGGCGCGTGGTTGGCGCATTCGCGCGGCCCGCCAGTGTAAGAACCCCGCGGCCAACGCATCGAAGCCGATTCCGCTAGAGTCCCTCGGACTCTGCCCTTGCTGCGTTCGAGGACCCTTGCCAATGAACCTGATTTATGTCGGCGACGCCATGTGCTCGTGGTGCTACGGCTTCGCGCAGCCGCTCGACGAGTTGCTCGCCGACCCGCAAGACGCCGTGCCGCTGCAACTCGCGCTCGTGATGGGCGGGCTGCGGCCGTTCACGACCGAGGCGATCACGCCCGCGCGCGCCGACGAACTCGCCGGCCACTGGCACCGTGTCGCCGAAGCGAGCGGTCAGCCGTTCGCAGCGGCACCGAACACCGCGCTGCACATCCCCGGCTTCGTCTACGACACCGAGCCCGCCGCGCGAGCGACCGTGACCGTGCGCAGCCTGTGGCCGCAGCACGTCTGGCGCTACTTCAAGGCAGTGCAGCAGGCGTTCTACGCCGAGGGCCGCAACGTCACGGAACCCGCCGTGCTGGCCGACATCGCCGAGGCGCTCGGCCTGCCGCGTGCCGAGTTCGGCAAGGCCTTCGCGTCGCAGGAAATGCGCGACGCGACCCTGCAAGACTTTCAGCAGTCGCAGGCCTGGGGCATCCGCGGCTTCCCGACCCTGGTG
>JANXVK010000566.1 GCA_025351675.1 Rhizobacter sp. | reverse complement strand
GGATCTGCTCGACCTCGACGCGCCCACCGTGATGGGCGGCACGCTGCGCGATTACATGAACGGCGCCGAGATCGACCCGGGCCAGCAGGTGATCCGCCCGCGGGCGAACCCGATCAATGCGCAGGGCAGCATGGCCGTGCTGCGCGGCAACCTCGCGCCGCGCGGCGCGATCATCAATCAGTCGGCGGCATCACCGAAGCTGATGAGCCACACCGGCCGCGCGGTGGTGTTCGAGTCGGTCGAAGACATGGTGTTGCGCATCGACTCGCCCGAACTCGACGTGAATGCCGACGACGTGCTGGTCTTGCGCAACGCCGGCCCGATCGGCGCGCCGGGCATGCCCGAAGCCGGCTACCTGCCGATCCCGCGCAAGCTCGGCATGCAGGGCGTGAAGGACATGGTGCGGCTCTCGGATGCGCGCATGAGCGGCACCGCGTTCGGCACCATCGTGCTGCACATGACGCCCGAGGCGGCGATCGGCGGGCCGCTCGCGCTGGTGCGCAACGGCGACTCGATCAAGCTCGACGTAGCAGCACGCAGCATCGAGCTGCTGGTCGACGACGCCGAGCTGGCGCAGCGGCGCGCGGCGTTGCCGGCGGTGAGTGCGGGCGCCGCGCCGACGCCGGATCGCGGCTACGCGGCGCTGTTCCACCGCTGCGTGCTGCAGGCCGACGAGGGCTGCGACTTCGACTTTCTGGTGCCGGGCCGCGGCGTGGCGGTGCGGCCGAATTCGTGAGCGCTGCGCCGCCGGAAGCTCACGACGCGCCCACCTGCGCGCCGCCGCAATCGCCGGTACGCCGGCCGCGCGTCGCGCTGCCCACGGGCAGCTGCGACACGCACATCCACGTCATCGGCCCGCCCGATCGCTACCGGCTCGATGCGCGCCGCAACTACACGCCGGTGGCGTGCTCGCTGGCGCAGTACCGCGAGGTGATGGCCGCATGCGGCATCGCGCGCGCCGTGCTGGTCCAGCCCAGCGTCTACGGCACCGACAACCGCCAGCTGCTCGATGCACTGCGCGAGGGCGGCGCGGCGTTCCGCGGCGTCGTCGTGCCGGCGGCGGGCGTGAGCGACGCCGAACTCGATGCGATGCACGCGCTCGGCGTGCGCGGCATCCGGCTGAACCTCGTGAACCCGCAGGTCGTCGGGCTCGATGAGGCCGTGGCGCTGAGTGCTCGTGTCGTTGACCGTGGCTGGCACCTGCAGGTGCAGATTCGCTGGAGCGCTGCGGCGCAGGCCACGCTGGCAAGCATCGTCGCGAAGGCCGCGTTGCCGTTGGTGATCGACCACATGGGGCGCCCGCCGTCGATGCAGGCGCCGCGCGCGCTGCTGGATTTGCTGGCGAGCGGGCGTGCCTGGGCCAAGCTCTCGGCGCCGTATCGCCTGAGCACGAACGACGAGCCGCCGTACACCGACGTACTGCCACTTGTGCGCGCGCTCGTCGGCGCGAACCCCGATCAAGTGCTGTGGGCCAGCGACTGGCCGCACACCGAACGCTTCACGCCCACCCCGCACGACGCCGATCTCGTCGACCTGCTGCCCGAATGGCTGGGCAGCGACGACTTGGTGCGGCGCGTCTGCGTCACCAACCCCGCACGCCTCTACGGTTACTGACTGGAGCTTCGATGACCACCACCAATCGACCTCGCGGCGTGATTGCCGCCACCGCGACGCCACTGAACCCCGACTTCACGCCCGACCTGCCGCGCCTCGCGACGCACTGCCGCACGCTGCTCGACAACGGCTGCGATGCGATCAACCTGCTCGGCACCACCGGCGAAGCCACCGCGTTCAGCACCGCGCAGCGCCTCGCGGTGATGCGCTCCATCGGCGAAGCGGGCTTGCCACTCGACCGCTTCATGGTCGGCACCGGCGTCTGCGCGCTCGAAGACACCGTGAAGCTCACGCGGGCAGCGGCCGAGCTGGGCTTCGCCGGCGCGCTCGTGCTGCCGCCTTTCTTCTACCCCGATGTGCCTGCCGACGGGCTCATCGCCCACATCGACGAGATCGTGCGCCGCGCCGCGCACCCCAAGCTCGCGATCTACCTGTATCACATCCCCCAGAACACCGGCGTTCCGTGGCCGCTGGAGGTGGTGTCGGAACTGCGGCGCAAGCACCCGACCGTGCTCGTCGGTTTGAAGGACAGTGCCGGCGACTTGGCGTATTCGCGCGCCGTGGCCAAGGAGATTCCCGGCTTCGACGTGTTCCCGAGCTCCGAGGTCGCGCTCGGCAACGCGAACGCCGACGGCTTCGCGGGTTGCATCTCGGCGACTACAAACCTGACCGCGGCCTGCGCGCAGACCGCGTGGTCGGCACAGGGCAGCGAAGCCGGTGCGGCCGCGGTGCGCAAGGCCGGTGAGCTGCGCGCGCTGATCGCCAGGTACCCGCTGGTCGCGAGCGTGAAGTCGGCGTTGGCGGCGACCCATCACGACGACACTTGGTCGCGCGTCGCACTGCCGTTGCGGCCGTTGAGTGCGGCGCAGTCGACGGCACTCGCCGAAGCCCTGGCCGAGCGCAATTCCCGGCCCTGAGCGCGCGGGTGGCCGGCTGCCCCTAAAATGCAGACACCATGGCTGACCCCACCCCCGACGAAGTCCGGCGTTTCATCGCGCAAGGGCTTGCCTGCGACCACGTCGAGGTCGAGGGCGACGGCCGGCACTTCTTTGCCACAATCGTCTCGGCCGCGTTCGAGGGCACGAGCCGCGTGATGCGCCACCAGCGGGTCTACAAGGCGCTCGGCGATAGAATGCGAGAGCAAATCCACGCCCTGTCGATGAAGACGCTCTCACCGGCCGAATGGGCCACCCATAACGCCGCCGCCGAGCCCGGCGCGGCCGCCGCACACCACCACCACTGAAAGCCGGCCGCAGTGTTCGCTGTGGCTGTCGGCGTGGTGTCGGCCCCCCCGACGCTTTCGCGCCGAACGCCGTGTGAACCTTGGGGCCACTCAAACCCTATGGACAAACTCCTGATTCGTGGTGGCCGCCGGCTCGAAGGCGTGGTCACGATCTCTGGCGCCAAGAACGCCGCGCTGCCGGAACTCTTCGCCGCACTGCTGAGCGCCGAGCCGGTCACGATCTGCAACCTGCCGCGCCTGCACGACGTGTGCACCGCGTTCAAGTTGCTGAGCAGCCTCGGTGTCGCGGTCGACCACAGCGATGCCCGGCCCGATGTCGTGACGCTGGACGCCGGCAAGCTCACGTCCCGCGAGGCGTCGTACGACCTCGTGAAGACGATGCGTGCATCCATCCTCGTGCTCGGCCCGCTGCTCGCGCGCTTCGGCGAAGCACGTGTGTCGCTGCCCGGCGGCTGCGAGATCGGCTTGCGGCCGGTTGACCAGCACATCAAGGGCCTGCAGGCGATGGGCGCCGAGATCACGGTCGAGCATGGCTACATCGTTGCGAAGGCCGCGCGCCTGAAAGGCACACGCATCACGACCGACATGGTGACCGTCACCGGTACCGAAAACCTGTTGATGGCCGCGACCCTCGCCGAGGGCGAGACGATCCTGGAGAACGCCGCCCAGGAGCCCGAGATTCCCGATCTGGCCGAAATGCTGATCGGCATGGGTGCGAAGATCGAAGGCCATGGCACGAACCGCATCCGCATCGAAGGCGTGGAGCGCCTGCACGGCGTTTCGCACCAAGTGGTGCCCGACCGCATCGAGACCGGCACCTTCCTGTGTGCGGTGGCTGCGGCGGGCGGCGATGTGCGCGTGGAGCGCGCCAACGCGCGGCACCTCGACACCGTGATCGAGAAGCTGCGCGAGGCCGGTGCGCAGATCGAAGCCGGTGACGATTGGATTCGCGTGAAGAGCGATGGGCGCCTGCGCGCGGTGAGCTTTCGCACCAGCGAGTACCCGGCCTTTCCGACCGACATGCAGGCCCAGTTCATGGTGCTGAACTGCATCGCCGAGGGCACGGCCGTCGTCACCGAGACGATCTTCGAGAACCGCTTCATGCACGTCGGTGAACTGGTGCGGCTGGGCGCGAAGATCGAGGTCGACGGCAAGACCGCGATCGTGCAGGGCGTCGACAAGCTCTCGGGCGCGACCGTGATGGCAACCGACCTGCGCGCTTCGGCCAGTCTCGTGATCGCCGGGCTCGTGGCCGATGGCGAAACCATCGTCGACCGCATCTACCACCTGGACCGTGGCTACGACCGGATGGAGATGAAACTTCGCGGCATCGGCGCCGACATCGAGCGAACCCGATGATCACGTTCGCGTTGCCGAAGGGCCGCATCTTCGACGAGATCGTGCCGCTGTTGAAGGCCGCGGGCATCGCCGCGGCCGAAGACCCCGAGAAAACGCGCAAGCTGATCGTCGGCACGAGCCGGCCCGATGTGCGGCTGGTGCTGGTGCGGGCCTCCGACGTGCCGACCTATGTGCAGTACGGCGGCGCCGATCTTGGCGTGGTCGGCAAGGACACGCTGCTCGAACACGGGGGCGAAGGTCTCTACCAGCCGCTCGACCTGAACATCGCGAAGTGCCGCATGAGCGTGGCCGTGCGCTCTGACTTCGACTACGCCGCTGCCGTGAAGCAGGGCTCGCGCATCCGCGTCGCGACCAAGTACACCCGGATCGCGCGCGATCACTTCGCGAACAAGGGCGTGCACGTCGACCTGATCAAGCTCTACGGTTCGATGGAGCTCTCGCCGTTGACCGGGCTGGCCGATGCGATCGTCGACTTGGTCTCGACCGGCAGCACGCTGCGCGCGAACCACCTGGTCGAGGTCGAGCAGATCATGAATATCTCATCAAGGCTGATCGTGAACCAAGCGGCGCTGAAGCTCACGCGCGAGCCGATCCGCGGGATCATCGATGCGTTCGAGCGCGCGGTCGGGCCTCTGTCATGAGCAGCGTGAGCGCGGTGAACATCCGATTGCTCGACACGAGCGCGGCCGGGTTCGAG
>JANXVK010000540.1 GCA_025351675.1 Rhizobacter sp. | reverse complement strand
CGTGAAGGCCGGCAGCAGCGTGTGCGGCTGGCGCGCCATCTTCTGCATCGTCTTGCGCAGGTCCAGCGTGCCGCCGTTCTGGCGGTTGGCGGCGCTTTCGTGACGGCGCCGGCGCACCGGCCGCACCGGCAGCGGCAGCTGTTCGGCGAGCTTCTTGGCGAGCTCGAACTCGGCCGCGGTCATGCTCTCGAAATCGGCCTGCTGCAGGCGTTCGCGGTCGGAGAACGTGAAGGTCGTGTCGAAGGTCAACTCTTCCTGCGCGGTGTTGTTCGCGGGGTTCGGCGGCTCTTTCGGCTTCGGTGCCGCGAGCGCCTCGGCAAGGCGATTCGCGCGTGGCTTCACCGGCTTGTCGCCGCGGCCGCTGATCTTCGGCAGCAGCAAATACATCAGCTGCTCGAGCAGCTTCGGGTCGCGCCAGAAGGCGTCGAACGCGGCATCGAACAGTGTTTGCTGTTCATGGCGGTCGAGCATCACCGCGCTGAGCGCGGCGTGCACGTCGTCGCGACGATTCAGGCCAACGTGCTCCACGGCGGCCATCGCGGCCAGCACGCGATCCGCTCCGATTGGCATGCCGGCGGTGCGCAGCACGCGCGCGAAGTGGACAATGTTCTCGGCGATCACGGGTCAATCGAGGGTCAATCGAGCAAGGCCCGCGCTTTCAACTCGTCGAGCAGCTTCGCGGTATCGCCGCTGTGCAGCTTGACGATGTCGTCCTGGTACTTCAGCAAAACGCCGAGCGTGTCTTGCACGGTCGCGGGGTCGAGGCGAATCGCGTTCAGCGCCATCAGCGCGTTGACCCAGTCGATCGTCTCGGCCACGCCCGGCGCCTTGAACAGGTCGAGCTTGCGCATGCGTTGCACGAATTCGACCACTTGGATGTAGAGGCGATCGGCGGCGCCCGGCGCCTTCAGCCGCACGATCTCGAGCTCGCGCTCGACCGTCGGGAACTCGACCCAGTGGTAGAGGCAGCGCCGCTTCAGCGCATCATGAATCTCGCGCGTGCGGTTGCTGGTGATGATCGTGATCGGCGGCGCATCGGCCTTGATCGTGCCGAATTCGGGGATCGTCAGCTGGTTCTCGGCCAGCACTTCGAGCAGGAAGGCGTCGAACGGTTCATCGGCGCGGTCGAGCTCGTCGATCAGCAGCACCGGCGACCGCGTTTGCGTCAGCGCCTGCAATAGCGGGCGCTCGATCAGCATGTTGCGCGAATACAGGCTGTGGGTCAGCCGCTCGCGGTCGGCGTCGTCGTGCAGCGCGTGCGTGGCCTCGGCGACGCGGATCTCGACCATCTGGCGCGCGACGTTCCACTCGTAGGCGGTCTGCGCGATGTCGAGTCCTTCGTAGCACTGCACGCGCAGCAGCGCGGTCGACAAGGCCGCGGCCAGCGTCTTCGCCAGTTCGGTCTTGCCGACGCCGGGCTCGCCTTCGAGAAACAGCGGGCGCGCGAGCTTCAGGCTGAGGAACAGCGCGGTCGCGAGCCGCCGGTCGCAGACGTAATTCTGCGTGGCCAGCAGCGCGACGACCGCGTCGACCGACTCGGGCAACGCGGGTGTTGTCGTCATTCAGCGAGAGTCATCGAGCCAGGGCTGCCGCAACAGCGCGCGACGCCATCACGCTGATCATCGCCGCGCGGTATTCGGCCGAGCCGTGCATGTCGCTGTTGATCCCGGTCGTCGGCATCTTCACGGCCTTCGCGGCTTCGGGCGTGAAGTTCTTCGCGAGCGCGGCTTCGATCTCGGTCGCGCGGAACACGTTGCCCTTCGCGCCCGTCACGGCCACGCGCACGCCGGCCGCCGTCTGCGCGACGAACACACCGACGAGCGCGAAGCGCGACGCGGGTTGGCGGTACTTCACGTACGCCGCCTTCTGCGCCGGCGGGAAGCTCACCGCGGTGATCATCTCGCCGGGTTGCAGCGCCGTCTCGTAGAGGCCCGTGAAGAACGCGTCGGCGGGAATCGTGCGCTGGTTGGTGTGGATCATCGCGTTCAACGCGAGCACAGCGGTCGGATAGCAAGCCGCCGGATCGGCATTGGCGATCGAGCCACCAATCGTGCCCATGTTGCGCACCATCGGGTCGCCGATGCCGCCAGCGAGTTCGGCCAGCGCCGGGTTCGCCTTCTTTACCTCGCTCGACGAGCCGACCGCGGCATGCGTGACCATCGCGCCGATCACGACGTTTGCCCCGTCCAGCTTGATCGTTTTCATATCGG
>JANXVK010000492.1 GCA_025351675.1 Rhizobacter sp. | reverse complement strand
GCAGGGCCGCATCGAACTCGGCGCCAGCCGCGATCCGGCACTCCAGGCCCATGTCGGGCAGGTGCTCAGGAGCATCGTCGGCGGCGACACCGCGGTCACGCTGAACGACGCTCTCGCGCTGCAGCGCTCGCCACGCTGGGTCATCGACGATGCCGAGCGGGCACGCCAGACGGGGCTGCACGAGCAGCTCGGGCGGGCACTCGCCCAACCGCAGGTCAGGCTCCTGTTCGCCGACGGCTCCAGTGTCGAGCTGCGCACCTCCGCCCGCGGGCTGACCGGGCTGCCGACCCTGTTCTGGTTGCTGTCGTCGTTCGCGTTCGGGCTGTATCTGGTTGCCATGGTGGTGCTGCTCGCGCAGCCGACCGGGCGCAGCGCGATTTATGCGTTGATGGCCCTGTGTCAGTCAGGGAACCTGCTGGTCATCGCGGTCGAGGCGACGCTGGAGTTCGGCCTGCCCGCGCCGTTCGCGCGACTCCACATGCCGGTGCGCATGGCGTTCGACCTCTTCACCGCCGCCGGGATGGTCAACGCCGCCTGCCTGCACCCGCGTCGACTGCCGGGTTCCGGCTGGATCGCGCTGCTCGGCTGGGCGGCGGCGTTCGCGCTGATCGGCGCAGTCGCCGCCGGAGCGCTCGACTACGTCTGGTGGTGGACGCAGGGCGCCGTGATCGGCATGAGCCTGCTGGCGATCGGTCTGTTGAGCTGGTCGTACCAGATCGAGCCGCATCCGTTCGCGATCGCGCTGCGCCGGTTCGGCATCGTCACCGCGGCGACCTGGACGCTGCTGACCGTCGCACTCGCCGCCGCCGACGGCCGCTCCGGCATGCCGCACAACATCGCCGACATCGGCTCGATGATCTGGTACGTGTTCCTCGGCTCGCTGCTGATGCTCGTGCCGTTTCTCGCGAAGTCGCAGAACTTCATGCGCGAGTTCTCGCTGCTCGCGGCGATCAGCACGGTCGCGACGTCGCTCGACCTGCTGTTCGTCGCGGTGTTCTCGCTCGGTCAGTTCGCGGCGCTGAGTCTGTCGCTGTTCGTTTCGCTCGCCGTCTACGGCAGCGTGCGCCAATGGGTGCTGAACCAGCTGCGCGGCAGCAGCATGCTCACGACCGAGCGCACGTTCGAACAGCTCTACCGCATCGCCCGCGAAGTCGAGGCGCGACCCGAGCGCACCCCGGCGCTGCTGGCGCAACTGCTGGGCGACTTGTTCGAGCCGCTTGAAGTCAACGTCGTCGATCGCCACACCGGCACGAGCCGCGTCGCCGGCGACGGCTCCAGCATGCTCGTGCCGGTGCCACAGCTCGGTGGCGACACGACACCGCGCGGCGCCGTGATGATCCGCTTCGCGCAGCGCGGGCGGCGCCTGTTCACCTCGGAAGACGCGCGCCTGACCGATCGCATCGTCGAGCAACTGCGCCGCGCGGTGCGCTTCGACAAGGCCGTCGAGCAAGGCCGCAGCGAGGAACGCCTGCGCCTGGCGCAAGACCTGCACGACGACATCGGCGCGCGCCTGCTGACGCTGATGTACAAGGCCCAGTCACCCGAGATGGAAGACTACGTCCGCCATACCTTGCAGGACCTGAAAACGTTGACGCGCGGTCTCGCCGCCTCGAACCACCGGCTCTCGCACGCCGCCGCGGAGTGGAAGTCCGACCTCGCGCACCGGCTCACGGCGGCGCACGTCGAGCTGCGCTGGACCTTCGCGTTCGACGAAGACATCCTGCTGACGGTAGTGCACTGGTCGGCACTGACGCGGGTCATGCGCGAACTGGTCAGCAACGTCATCGCCCACTCGCAGGCGCAGTGGCTGGACGTCAACTTCCAGCTCGAGTCCGATCGGATCGAGCTGACGATCAGCGACGACGGCGTCGGTCGCAACCCGCGCGCCTGGTCGCACGGCCTGGGTCTGGGCGGCGTGCGCAAGCGCGTCAAGCAACTCGGCGGAGAGGTCGAGTGGCGCGAGATCGCGCCGCACGGAATCAGCTGCCGCGTGATCATCCGCAATCTGTCGGCGCGCTCGTGAGGCGGTCCCGGCAGACATGAAAAAGCCGGGCACTTGGCCCGGCTTTTTTCTCACGATTTTTGGGGTGGCTGATGGGGCTCGAACCCACGACAACAGGAATCACAATCCTGGACTCTACCAACTGAGCTACAGCCACCGTCGAGCCCCGAATTATAGCGGAAGCGCCATCCGCTCCTGCGCCGCTACTTCGCCGCGGCGCTGGCCGCGACGGTGGCGGATGCGGCCAGCAGCGCGCTCGGCTTGATCTCGACCTTGAAGCGTGCCTTCAACGCGTTGTAGTAGGCCTGCGACTCGGCTTCGCCCCAGGCCTGGGCGTACTGCGCCTGCGCGCGTGATGCATCGGCGGTGACCGGGTCGCGGCCGAGCACCTTGGCGATCTTCACGACGGCATAGCCTTGATCGCCGAGATCGACGCCGACAAACGCTGGCAGCGTCGTGGTTGGTGCCTTCAGGATCGCGTCGACGAGCGGGCCCGGCAGATCGCGCGGTTGCGCGCGCGACAGCGTCACGGCGGCTTCGCTCATCGCGCTCGCGGGTGCGGCGCGCAGCTCCGCCAGGCGCGCCTCGCCAAGTCTGCGCGCAAGCGCGGCGGCCTGCGCGACGACGACACGCTCGCGCACCTGCACCTTCACGTCGGCAAGCGGCAGCTGGCGCGCGGCCTCGTGCTTGACGACCCGGCCCGAGACCAGCGTGCTCGCGGCGGTCTCGATCGCCTCGGTGTTGCGCTTGTTGCGGATCGCCTCAACGCCGAACAGCAGGTCGAGAAACTTCGCATTCGCGAGTGGGCCGGCAGCTCCGGGCGCCGGCGTGCGCTTGACGTTCTGCGCGGTGCGCAGCTCGAGCTTGAGCTTGTCGACGACCGGCTTCAGGCTGTCGGGCTGCTCGTAGACGATGTTGGTGAACTCGACCGCGGTCTCGGCGTACTTCTTCTGCGCGAGCTGCGTCCTGACTTCGTTCTCGAGCTCGGCCCTGACCGCCTCGAACGGCTTCTTGTCGCCGCCGCGCGCCGCCGTCAGCTTGACGATGTGGTAGCCGAAGTCGCTCTCGACCAGATCGCTGATCTCGTCGGTCTTGAGCTTGAACGCGGCGGCTTCGAGAGGCTTCGCAGCCAGGCCGTCGCGGCCGAAGAAGTCGAGGTCACCGCCCTTCTCGGCCGAACCCGGGTCGTCGGAGTTTTTGCGCGCGACCTCGGCGAACGCCGCCGGGTTCTTCTTCACCTCGGCGAGCAGGCCCTCGGCCTTCACCTTCGCCTTCGCGCGATCAGCGGCCGATGCGCCCGCATCGACCTTCACGAGAATGTGGCTGGCGCGCCGCTCTTCGGTCGAGGTGTAGCGCTTTGCGTTCTCGGCGTAGTACTTGCGCAGGTCGTCGTCAGAGACCGTGACCCCCTTCTTCAGCGATTCGAGATCGAGCACCACATACTCGATGCTCTCGGACTCGGGCGCCATGAACTGGGCCGTGTTGGCCGGGTTCTTGTAGTAAACCTCGATCTCGGCGTCGGTCGGCGTCACCTTCGTTGACGAGTCCTTCGTCGCGAACTGCTGCACCTGCACCTCGCGCTGCTGGAACATCGCGTCGAGCGCGGCATTGGTCGCCGCCAGCGGCGCGAACACCGTGCCGTTGATGCCCTGTACCACCTGGCGCTGCGAGAGGTCCTGGCGCAGTCGCTGCGCAAACATCTCCGACGACATGCCTTGCGCCGAGAGCGCGTCCTTGTTGACGCTGCCGTCGGGATTGCGCAGGAAGGCGAACTGCGGGTCGGTGACGAACAGGCGCTGCAGGCGCTCGTCGGTGGTCGTGAGGTGCAGCTTCTCGGCCGCGGCGAGCATCACGCGTTCGCGCACCACGCCGTCGAGCGACTGGCGCCTCATCTCGGGCGTGTCAAACACCTTCGGGTCGACATTGGGCATCTGGCGTCGGACGCGTTCGATTTGCTCGCGCTGCGCGAGGTCCCAGTCGTTGCGGGTGATCTTGCGGCCGTCGACCTTGGCGACGCTGGAATCGTTGCCTGTCAAGCTGCCGTAGCCTTCGTAGATCCCACCGCTGACGAATGCCAGCACCACGAGGCCGAGCACGATTTGCAGCAACCAGGTGTGCTTGCGGAAGAAGTCAAACATCGAAAGCCTCTGTCAACGACCGCGGACTCGAAAGGGGCCGAAGCGCGGCGAGTGCGACGCAACGAAGCGTCGGTGAAACGTGAAGCCCCAGATGCACAAAGGCGAACCGAGGTTCGCCTTTGGCTGGGTGGTGACTGCGATTCTAGTCGAGCCGTCGGTGCGCTATCTGGTGGGTGCTGAGGGGTTCGAACCCCCGACCTACGCCTTGTAAGGGCGCCGCTCTACCAACTGAGCTAAGCACCCGCGCTGCTGAACTCGACGTGCCGAATGAGTCGTTGAGAGAACGGCTCAGTTGAGCGCGTCCTTGAGGGCCTTGCCCGGACGGAACTTCGGCACCTTGGCAGCCTTGATCTTGATCGTGGCGCCGGTACGCGGGTTGCGCCCGCTGCGCGCCGCGCGCTTGCCGACGCTGAACGTGCCGAAGCCGACGAGCGACACGGTGTTGTTCTTCTTCAGCGTGCTTTTCACACCGCCGATCAAAGCCTCCAGGGCGCGTGCTGCCGCCGCCTTGGAAATGTCGGCCTGCTTGGCAATGTGCTCGATCAATTCAGACTTGTTCACGTAGATAACCTCTCAACCGGTGGGCGCCTGTGGGGAAGCGGATTCTATGCGTAATCGGACGCGTTTTTGAGCGGGTGAAAGCCGGAATTGGGCCCGAATCAGGCGCTCTTGCTGCTGCTGCGCACGACCCAAAACACACCCAGCGCGCTCATCGCCATGCCCAGCCAGACGACCACGCCAATCGGCTCACCGAACAGCGCCCAGGCCAGCAGCGCCGCACCGGGCGGC
>JANXVK010000107.1 GCA_025351675.1 Rhizobacter sp. | reverse complement strand
CTCGAGCTCGGTCGGCAGCCGCGCGCCCGACCAGCGCGCAAACGCGTCGGCCTCGAAAAAGCTCAGGTGGCACGCCGGCGTATGCGTGTCGATGGCGACGGTGCCCTGCAGCGTGTGGTTGAGCCAGCGCCCGCCGTCGTGCTGCCAGTACAGCGGTGCCTTGCGCGCGCCGGCCCGTACCCAGTCCCATCCCATCGACAGCCACAGCTCGGCGCGCTCGTAGCCGCCGTCTTCCATGAACGCGAGGAAGTCACCATAGGTCGCCGGACGCGACGCGAGCTCGAACGGATCGGCCCACGCACGGTGGCGAGGCGTCTCGTTGTCGAAGCAGAAATCGCCGTCCAGTGCAGGCTCGTGCCCGAGTTCGACCAGGCCACCCTCGTGGCCGAACCAGCGCAGCGGTTGAGGCTGAACCTGGGCCATGGGCCAGCGTCGAGCGTACGGTGCAGCAGCCGGGTTGAGGGAAAGGGCGTGCTTGATGTCGGTGAGCAGCAGTTCCTGGTGCTGCTGCTCGTGATGCAGGCCGAGCGCGACCAGGGTCTCGATCTCGGCATGGCCCGGGTGGGCATCGATCAGCGCCAGCATCTGCTCGTCGACGTGCGCGCGGTAGAGGTGCACGTCGGCCAGCGTTGGCCGCGTCATCAGGCCGCGCCGGGCATGCGGAAACTGCTCCCCGATACCTTGGTAGTAGCTGTTGAAAAGTACGCGGTACGACGCGTCGAACGGCGCAAAGCCCACCGCGTGGCGCTCGAGCAAGAAAGTTTCGAAGAACCAGGTGATGTGCGCGAGGTGCCACTTTGCGGGGCTCGCGTCGGGCATCGACTGAACTTGGCAGTCTTCCGTCGTCAGTGGTGCGGCGAGATCGAGCGTCGTTTGCCGGATCGCGGCATAGGCTTTGGCCAAGTCGCCCGGACGCAGGGCTGCGGGAGCGGGCCGGTGAGCTGTGTCCATGGCGTGGGCTCCGTGCGGGCAACACGGAGTATTCGTTGCAGATCGGGCGAACCTTACACCGCCCGCACGGGCGCGAGTGTGTCATTCAACGTGCCGCGTTCGTCGAAGACGAAACAATTTCCTGCGAAATGTTTGCCGCCGGTTTCCTCGAAGTACTTGAGGATGCCGCCGTCGAGCTGCAGCACGTTCTCGATACCGACTTCGGCCATCAGCAGCGCCGCCTTCTCGCAGCGGATGCCGCCGGTGCAGTAGCTGACCACGGTCTTGCCTTCGAGCTCGGCGCGGTGCGTCTGCAGGGCCTGCGGAAACTCGCTGAACTTGCTGATGCGCCAATCGTGCGCACCTTTGAGGCGCCCGTGATCGACCTCGAACGCGTTGCGCGTGTCGAGCGTGACGACCTCGCGGCCGGCGTCGTCGACGCCCGCGTCGAGCCAGCGCGCCAGCGTCTTCGCGTCGACCGCCGGTGCGCGCTGTGCCTGCGGCCGGATCGTCGGGTGGTTCATGCGGATGATCTCGGGCTTGACCTTCACCAGCAGCCTGCCGAACGGCACCGTGCCGGACCAGCTTTCCTTGATCGGCAAGTCGCCGAACGGCTCATGCGCCATCAGCCAAGCCAGGAACGCGCGCACATCAGCCTCGCCGCCTGCGACGAACAGGTTGATACCCTCGTGGGCCAACAGCACCGTTCCCTTCAGCCCGAGCGCCTGCGCTTGTGAGCGGATGTTCTCGCGCCAGTGCGCGGTCTCGCTGAGGGCGACGAACTTGTACGCCGAGATGTTCAGAATTGATTTCACCCGCGCAATTTTACGAGGCCGGTCCGGAACCCGACGGCGTCCCTAAAATGCCCGGATGTCTTTCGTTCATCTGCGCACCCATACCGAGTTCTCCGTCGCCGACGGCACCCTGCGAATCGTCGACACCGTGGCGGCGGCGGCCGCCGATGGCCAAGTCGCCCTCGCGATCACCGACCTGTCGAATCTGTTCGGCGCTGTCAAGCTGTACGGCGCGGCGCGCAAGAAAGGCATCAAGCCGATCATCGGCGCCGATCTCTGGCTCGAGCCCGAAGGCGGCGAGAAGTCGCCGAGCCGGCTCGTCGTGCTGGTGCAGAACAAGCAGGGCTACCTGAACCTGTGCGAGCTGATCTCGCGCGCCTGGTTGCGGCACGAGCAGCGCTCGCAGGCGTGCGTCAAGTGGGCCTGGCTGGCCGAACTCAACGAGGGCCTGATCGCGCTGGCCGGTGCCGAGATGGGCGCGGTCGGGCAGGCGCTGGTCGCGAACGATCCCGTCCGCGCAGATGGTCTCGCGCGGCAACTCGCCGGCATCTTCACGAACCGTTTCTACATCGAACTGCAGCGCGCTGGCCTGCCCGGCAACGAGGCGCATGTGCGCGCTGCGGCGCAGCTCGCCGCGCGGCTCAGGCTGCCGGTGGTCGCGACGCACCCGGTGCAGTTCGAGGCGCCCGACGATTTCGACGCGCACGAGGCGCGCGTCTGCGTCGCAGAGGGCGAGATGCTGACGAACCCGAAGCGCGTGAAACGCTTCAGCCGCGAGCAGTATTTCAAGACCCAGGCGCAGATGGAGGCGCTCTTCAGCGACCTGCCGAGCGCGATCGCCAACACCGTCGAGATCGCGAAGCGCTGCAGCCTGAGCCTGGTGCTAGGCAAACCGCAGTTGCCCGACTTCCCGACGCCGGTCGTCGACGGCCGGCCGCTCGCGATGGCCGAGTACTTCAGCATCCTGTCGCACGACGGGCTGGTCGAGCGCCTGAAGCAGCGCTATCCGAACGAGGCCGAGCGCGAAGCGCAACGCCCGCGCTATGTCGAGCGGCTCGACTTCGAGATCAACACGATCCTGGGCATGGGCTTCCCCGGCTACTTCCTCATCGTCGCCGACTTCATCAACTGGGCGCAGAAGAACGGCTGCCCGGTCGGCCCGGGCCGCGGCTCGGGCGCCGGCTCGCTGGTCGCGTACTCGCTAAACATCACCGGGCTCGACCCGCTGCAATACAACCTGCTGTTCGAGCGCTTCCTGAATCCCGAGCGCGTCTCGATGCCCGACTTCGACATCGACTTCTGCCAGGGCAACCGCGACCGCGTGATCGACTACGTGAAGCAGAAGTACGGGCGTGACGCGGTGAGCCAGATCGCGACCTTCGGCACGATGGCCGCGAAAGCCGCGCTGCGCGACATCGGCCGGGTGCTCGGCATGGGCTATGGCCATGTCGACTCGATCGCCAAGCTGATCCCGGCGCCGCCGGGCAAGCAGGTGACGCTCGCGAAGCTGCCCGTTCCTCCCAACCTTCCTGATCCCGGCCTGATCTATGCCCGCAGGGAAGCGCCGGAGCTCGAACTGCGCGAAGCCGCCGAGGAAGAGGTGGCCGAGCTGCTCGCGCTCGCGACCCGTGTTGAGGGCATCACGCGCAACGTCGGCATGCATGCCGGCGGGGTGCTGATTGCGCCGGGCAAGATCACCGACTTCTGCCCGCTCTACATGCAGCCCGGCAGCGACAGCGCGGTCAGCCAGTTCGACAAGGACGACGTCGAGGCGATCGGCCTCGTCAAGTTCGACTTTCTGGGGCTCGCGACGCTGACGATCCTGGAACTCGCGAAGGACTTCATCAAGGCGCGCCGCCCGCAACACGCAGCCTTCGATTACGACAAGCTGCCGCTCGACGACCCGCGCGTTTACAAGCTGTTCAGCGAAGGGCGCACCGAGTCGGTCTTCCAGTTCGAGAGCGCGGGCATGCAGCGCATGCTGAAGGACGCGCGGCCGACGCGCATCGAAGACCTGTTCGCTCTGAACGCGATGTTCCGCCCCGGCCCGATGGAGCACATCCCGACCTTCTGCGCGCGCAAACACGGCAAGGAAGAGGTCAGCTACCCGCACCCACTGCTCGAGACCGTGCTCGCCGAGACCTACGGCATCTTCGTCTACCAGGAGCAGGTGATGCTGGCGGCGCAGATTCTGGCCGGCTACTCGCTCGGCGGCGCCGATATCCTGCGCAAGGCGATGGGCAAGAAGAACGCTGCCGACATGGCGAAGCAGCGCGAGATCTTCCGCGAAGGTTCGGCGAAGAAGCTGATCGCGAAAGAGGCGGCCGAAGAAGTCTTCGACTTGATGGAGAAGTTCGCGGGCTACGGCTTCAACAAGTCGCACGCTGCCGCGTACTCGCTGCTGGCTTATCACACGGCCTGGATCAAGGTGCACTGCACGGCCGAGTTCTTCGCCGCGAACATGACGGTCGAGGCCGACGACACCGACAAGCTGCGCGTGCTGCTGATCGACGCCAAGACCTTCGGCATCGAGGTGCAGGCGCCCGACGTCAACAAGGGCGTGCATCGATTCGAGCCGGTCTCCGACAAGGTCGTGCAGTACGGCCTCGGCGCGATCAAGGGCACCGGGCAGGGTGCGATCGAGGCGATCGTCAACGCGCGCAATGGATCGGGTGGCGGCGCCTCCGGCGCCCTGGGCGGCCCGTTCACCAGCCTGTTCGACTTCTGTGCCCGTGTCGACCGCCAGCGCATCAACAAGCGCGTGGTCGAGGCGCTGGTGAAATCGGGCGCGTTCGATGCGCTGCACCCGGATCGTGCGTGCATGCTCGCGAGCGTGGGCCTCGCGCTCGACTGGGCGGATTCGCAGGCGGCGCATACCGATCAGGGCGGCCTGTTCGATTTCGGCGGCGATGACGACCAGCACGGCGCGAGCACGCAGGAGCCGCCGCTGATCGCCGCCGACACCTGGAGCATCAAGGAGCGTTTGACCTTGGAGAAAGGCGCGCTCGGCTTCTACCTGTCGGGCCACCTGTTCGACCAGAGCGCGACCGAAGTGCGCCGCTTCGCGAAGCGCCAGATCGCCGACCTGCTCGACAGCCGCGAACCGCAGCTGCTCGCAGGCATCGTCACCGACCTGCGCATCATCAACGGCCAACGCGGCCGCGTCGCGATCTTCAAGCTCGACGACAAGAGCGAGGCGATCGAGGCGGTCGCGAACGAAGAGCTGCTCAACGCGAACAAGGACCTTTTGCGCGACGACGAGCTGATCATCGTGCAGGGCAAGGTGCAGCCCGATCGCTTCTCGGGCGGCCTGCGCCTCACGGTCGCGAGCGTGTGGGACCTGGCTTCGGCGCGCTGCCGTTTCGGCAAGTACCTGCGCGTCGCGGTCAACGGCAGCGTGCCGCCGGTGGCCGAGGTGCTGCGCGACTTTCCTTCGCGGCGCATCGTCACCGAGCATGGCGACCTGCCGCAAGGCCTCACGGTGCGGCTCGAGCTGAACCGCGAGGCCGCGAGCGGCGAGCTCGATCTCGGCGAGGCCGCGCGCTTCTACCCGACCGATGCGGCGCTCGACCGCTGGCGTGCCGGCGCGCACCACGGGCGGGCGGTCGTGGTGTACGAGTGACCCACGAATGACGCGGCGGTTTCAGTCCGCGCCCAGGCGCGCCGATAGCGGGTGATGGGTTCGACCGCGGCGAACGGAATCACCACGGGCCTCGTGCTGACCGGCGGCGGCGCGCGCGCCGCCTACCAAGTCGGCGTGCTGAAGGCGATCGCGCAGATCCGGCGCGATTGCGGGCAAGGTTCGGCACCGAACCCCTTTCCGGTCATCACCGGCACCTCGGCCGGCGCGATCAACGCGGCAGCGCTGGCTTGCCGCGCCGACGACTTCAGCGGCGCGGTCGATGGGCTGTGCCAGGTCTGGGAAAACTTTCACGCCGAGCAGGTGTACCGCGCCGATTCGTTCGGCGTGATCCGCACCGGCGCACGCTGGCTGACGATGATGTC
>JANXVK010000404.1 GCA_025351675.1 Rhizobacter sp. | reverse complement strand
GTCCTCGGGCGTGCCGGTGCAGACGACGAACCCGCCGGCGTCGCCGCCTTCGGGCCCGAGGTCGATCAGCCAGTCGGCCGCGCGGATCACGTCGAGGTTGTGCTCGATCACGATGATGGAATGCCCCGCGTCGAGCAGCTTGCGGAACGACCGCATCAGCTTCGCGATGTCGTCGAAGTGCAGCCCGGTGGTCGGCTCGTCGAACATGAACAGCGTGCCGCGTTTCGCCACCGCCTGGCGGCTCGCGGTCTGCGACTGCGAGCTCTCGGCGAGAAAGCCCGCGAGCTTCAGGCGCTGCGCTTCGCCACCCGACAGCGTCGGCACCGGCTGGCCGAGCTTCACGTATTCCAGGCCGACGTCGACGATCGGCTGCAGCACGCGCAACACCTCGCGGTCGTCGCGGAAGAGTTGCACGGCTTCGCTGACGGTGAGTTCGAGCACGTCGGCCACGCTCAGATCGCGGATCACGTCACCGGGCAAACGCCGGTCGATCTTGATGTCGAGAATTTCCGCGCGATAGCGGCGGCCGTCGCAATCGGGGCAGCGCAAGTACACGTCGCTGAGGAACTGCATCTCGACGTGCTCGAAGCCCGAACCGCCGCAGGTCGGGCAGCGGCCGTTGCCGGCGTTGAAGCTGAACATGCCGGGGCCGTAGCCGCGCTGCACGGCGAGCGGCGCTTGCGCGAACAGCTTGCGGATCTCGTCGAACGCGCCGACGTAACTGGCCGGGTTTGAGCGCGGGGTCTTGCCGATCGGCGACTGGTCGACGAACACGGCATCGCTCAACCAGTCGGCACCGAGAAGCGCCCCGAACTCGCCGGGCGCGTCGGTCGCCTTGCCGAAGTGGCGCGCGAGCGCGGGCGCGAGCACGTCCTGCATCAGCGTCGATTTGCCCGAGCCCGAGACGCCGGTCACGCACACGAGGTGCAGTAGCGGGAACTCGACCGTGACGTTCTTCAGGTTGTGATCGCGCGCGCCCTCCAGGATCAGCTTCGGCGTCTTCTCGCTCATCAACCGCTTGATGCCCATGCCGACATGCTTGCGGCCGCCGAGGTAGGCGCCGGTCAGCGTGTCGGCGTGGCGGATCGCATCGGGCGTGCCGTCGAACACGATCGAACCACCGCGCTCGCCCGGGCCGGGGCCCATGTCAATCAGGCGATCGGCGGCGAGCATCACCGCCGGGTCGTGCTCGACGACGACCAGCGTGTTACCCGCGTCGCGCAGCCGGTGCATCGCCTCGATGATGCGGTTCATGTCGCGCGGGTGCAGGCCGATGCTCGGCTCGTCGAGCACGAACATCGTGTTGACGAGCGAGGTGCCGAGTGCGGTGGTCAGATTGATGCGCTGCACCTCGCCGCCGCTGAGCGTGCGGCTCTGGCGGTCGAGCGTCAGGTAGCCGATGCCGACATCGACAAGGTACTTCAAGCGCGTGCGGATTTCGCCCTGCAGCAGCTTCAGCGCGTCGTCGAGCATCGTGCTCGGCAGCGTGAGCTGGTCGAAGAAGCGGTGCAGCCGCTCCAGCGGGATCAGCATCAGGTCGTGGACCGTCAGCCCCGGCAGCGCCTCGAGCTGCGCGCGCGACCAGCTCACGCCGACGGGCATGAAGCGCTTCTCGGGCGCGAGCACCGCGTCGGCATCTTCCTTCGTGCCGAGGCGCCACAGCAGCGATTCGGTCTTGAGCCGCGCACCGCCACAAACGCTGCAAGGCGTGTACGCGCGGTACTTCGACAAGAGCACGCGGATGTGCATCTTGTAGGCCTTGGATTCGAGGTACTCGAAGAAGCGCTTGACGCCGTACCACTGCTTGTTCCACTTGCCGTTCCAGTTCGGCGAGCCGTCGATGACCCAGTGCTTCTGCGCTTCGGTGAGCTGCGCCCACGCGGTGTCGCGCGGGATGCCGGCCTCGCCGGCGTACTGCATCAGGTCGTCCTGGTTCTCTTTCCAGGCCGGCGTCTGCAGCGTCTTGATCGCACCCGAGCGCAGCGTCTTGCGGTGATCGGGGATGACGAGGCCGTAGTCGACGCCGATCACGCGGCCGAAGCCGCGGCAGGTTTCGCAGGCGCCCCAGGCCGAGTTGAAGCTGAACAGCGCGGGCTGCGGGTCGGCGTAGCGGATGTCGCTCTCGGGCGAATGCAGGCCGGTCGAGAAGCGCCAGAGCTCGGGCTCGCCTTCGTCCTTCAGCGCATAGACGATCACGCGGCCGCTGCCGCGCTTCAGCGCCGTCTCGATCGCCTCGATAGCGCGAATCTTTTCGGTGCCTTGCAAACGGAAGCGATCGGCGACCACGTCGAGGACCTTGTTGACCCCCACGCTTGCGGCTGGCGCCGCGGCGCTGCCCCCCGAGGGGGCGCTCGCTCCTTGGGGCGGCCCGGCGGGGCTCGTGCGCGGGCCGGTCGGTGACGCGACCTCGCGCTCGGCCTGCACGCGCGTGAAGCCGCTCGCGGCGAGCCACTGCGCGACTTCGTCGGCGCTCGTGCCGCCCGGCAGCTCGACCGGGAAGGTGACGACCAGCCGCGGGTCGCTGCCCGCCGTGCGCGCCATCAGGTCGGCGTAAATCGTCTCGGGCGAATCGTGGCGCACCGGCCGCGCGCTCTGCTTGTCGAAGAGCTGCGCGGCGCGCGCAAACAAGAGCTTCAGGTGATCGTTCAGCTCGGTCATCGTGCCGACGGTCGAGCGCGAGCTGCGCACCGGGTTCGTCTGGTCGATCGCGATCGCGGGCGGTACGCCGTCGACGCGGTCGACCGCGGGCCGGTCCATGCGGTCGAGGAATTGGCGCGCGTAGGCGCTGAAGGTCTCGACGTAGCGCCGCTGGCCTTCGGCATACAGCGTGTCGAACACCAGGCTCGACTTGCCCGAGCCGCTCGGCCCGGTCACGACCGTCATCTCGCCGGTGCGGATGTCGAGGTCGAGGTTCTTGAGGTTGTGCTGTCGAGCGCCGCGAATGCGGATCAGACCGGAAGCCATGAGGAGACTACTTTCCTGTGCGAGCGGAGGATTCTAGGGACCGTGTGGCATTTGCCGCAGCCTGCGCCCAAAGACCCCGCCCCGCCCGAGCGATCCGGGGCTGACATCCGCGCTTCGCCCGAATCGCCCGTGCCGCATGAGTGACGATCCGATTGCGCAAATACTCGCGCCGGACCCCCCCCGTTCCGGCCCCATCGCAAAGCGTGCCGGGCGCTGCCGCGCGCAACGATCGCCGGCGGTTCGACAGCTTGAACGAAGGTGTCCGGGAGCGCGACCTCGCTACCGGCGAGGTTTGGTACTCGCCACGCTGCAAGTCGCTGCTTGGCTTCGCCGACCACGAGTTGCCGAACGCAATGAAGGTCGTGCGCAGCCGCCTCCACCCTGACGACTTCGCCGGCGTGGAACAGGCTTTTGCTTGCGCATCGCAGATGCTGGGCACCGGCGAAGCCCAATCGCGCATGATGGTGAAAGACGGGAGCTACCGCTTATTTCGTGGGCGTTTCACCGTCTGGCACGACACGAACGGCAAAGCAGCGATCCTCGTCGGCGCGCTTTGCGACGTTCACGATCAGGTCATCGCCACTGCAGCGCTGAAGACGCAGCAGGCGGTGCTCGAACAGCGCGTCAGCGAGCGCACGCAAGGCCTGGCGGCAGCGCTGCAGCAGGCCGAGACGCAGCGCCTCGAAGCCGAGCGCGCAAACCAGGCCAAGGCGAGTTTTCTCGCCCACATGAGCCACGAGCTGCGCACGCCGCTGAACGGCGTGCTCGGCATGAACCAGCTCGCGCAGGCGCTCGCGCTCGGCGCCGAGCAGCGCCGCTACCTCGAACTCGCGCAGCAGGCCGGCCAGGCACTGCTCGGCTTTCTCGACGACGTGCTCGACTTCGCGCGCGCCGAGACCGGCCGTCTGCAATTGCGCGACGAACCCGTCGACCTCGCCGGCCTCGCTTGCGAGACGCTGCGCAGCTTCATGCCCTCGGTGCGCCGCAAGGGCCTGCAGGTCGGCTTCGACTACGTGGGCGACATGACGCAGGTGCGCGCCGATGCCGGCCGCCTGCGCCAGATCATCTCCAACCTGCTCGGCAACGCTATCAAGTTCACCGACCGCGGCGGCATCGTGCTGATCGTCGCGGTCGAGGCCGGCATTGAAGGCGCACCCTGCCAAGTCCGGCTGCGCGTGCGCGATACGGGCATCGGCGACGCGATCGCGCGTTTGAGTGCGCAACCGGGGCAGTCGCCAGCTTGTGTCGTGATCGCCGAAGACACGCTGACGGCCGACGCCGACTTCGAGCGCCTGCGCCGCGGCCTGCGCGCCGGCGTGCCTGTGACGCTGCTGCTCCGCCCCGACTTCGGCCTCAGCACCGTGCACGCCGCGACCGAGCGATTCGAAATGAAGATCGCGATCGCCCCATTGGCGCCCGCCGACCTGCACGCGCTCCTGCGGGCCGACACGCCGATCGCTGGCGCCCAACCGCTGGCGCCGATGGCACTGGTGCTGCCACCCGATGCGCAGCCCGGCGTGCTGGTCGTCGAAGACAACCTGATGAACCAGAACATCGCGAGGGAGATGGTGGCCGCACTCGTGCTGCGGCCGGCGGTCGTCGGCAGCGGCGAAGAGGCGATCCTGAGCTGCCAGAGCACGCCGCCCGATCTGGTGCTGATGGACATCCAGATGCCCGGCATGGACGGGTTGGAGACCACGCGTCGCCTGCGCGCGCTGCAGGCGTCCGGTGAGCTGCGGCGTTTCCCGATCATCGCGCTGACAGCCCACGCGATGGGCTCCGACCGGCAGGCCAGCCTGGCCGCCGGCATGGACGAGCACCTGACCAAGCCGATGCAACTCGAACAGCTTCGCAGCGTGCTGAGCCAGTGGCTCGTGGCGGATCGCGATTGAACGCCGCGGCTCACGCCGCCGCGAAAAACCGCTCCACCAGCGCCCATTGATCGGGCGTGTTCAACGCCGGCGCATGCCCGCACCCGGCGATCTCGACAACCACCGCGCAAGGCCCGCGCTGCCGCATTTGATCCGCGGTTTCGCGCAGCAACAGATCCGAGTTCTCGCCACGCAGGCACAAGACCGGGATGTCGAGCCGATCCCAGTCGTCCCATTGCTGGTACTCGTCGGTGTGGTGGGTGAACTGCATCACCATCGCCGGGTCGTAGTGCGGCGTGACGCGGCCGTCGGGCAGGCGCCGCGTCGAGGTTTCGGTCAGGCGCCGCCATTGCGCGTCGCTCATCGCGCCATAGGGTTTGTAGACGCTGCGGAAGTAGGCCTCGAGTTCGGTCACGGTGGCGAAGGCCGCCGGGCTGCCGGCATAACCGCGGATGCGCTCGAGCGCCGCGGCGGCGACCTCGGGGCCGCTGTCGTTGACGACCAGCCGGCGGATCCGGCCACGCAGCGCGCCGGCGGCGGCGTGCATGCCGATCGCGCCGCCCATCGAGGTGCCGATCCAGTGGAATCGATCGAGCCCGAGCCCGTTGACCAAGGCGACCGCGAGCTTCTCGTAGAACGCGAGGCAGTATTCGCGTTCGGGATCGGGGCTCCACTGGCTCAGGCCGCGGCCGATCGTGTCGGGGCAGATCACGCGGTAGCGTGTTGCGAGGTGCGCGGCCAGGTCGTCCATGTCGCGCCCGGTGCGCGCGAGGCCATGCCATGCGATCACGGTCTCGCGGTGCTGCGCGCCCCACTCGGTGTAGTGGAGTTCGCGGCCTTCGCAAGTGAGGTAGTTCGAC
>JANXVK010000155.1 GCA_025351675.1 Rhizobacter sp. | reverse complement strand
GCCAACCTCGCGCTGGTGCTTGACCGCAGTGAAGCCGCGGTCGGCGGCGGCGAACTCCGCTTCCTGCAGTTCGACAAATGCGCTCATCTGGCTGCGCGCGTAGCCGTACGCCAGGTTGAACATCGAATAGTTCAGCGCGTGGAAGCCGGCCAGGGTGATGAACTGGAACCTGTAGCCATAGCTCGCCAGTTCCTTCTGGAATTTCGCGATCGTCGCGTCGTCGAGGTTCTTCTTCCAGTTGAATGACGGTGAGCAGTTGTAGGCGAGCAACTTGCCCGGGAATTTCGCATGGATCGCCTCGGCGAATTGGCGCGCGAACACGAGATCCGGCTTGCCGGTTTCGCACCAGACCAGGTCGGCATAAGGCGCGTAGGCGAGGCCGCGCCAGATCGCCTGGTCGAGGCCGTTGTGCGTCTTGTAGAACCCTTCGGCGGTGCGTTCGCCGGTCATGAACGGCTTGTCGTTGTCGTCGACGTCGCTGGTCACCAGATCGGCGGCTTCGGCGTCGGTGCGGGCGATCACGAGGGTGGGCGTGCCCATCACGTCGGCGGCCAAGCGCGCGGCCTGCAGCTTGGCAACGGCTTCACGCGTGGGCACCAGCACCTTGCCGCCCATGTGGCCGCACTTCTTCACCGAGGCGAGCTGGTCTTCGAAGTGCACGCCGGCGGCGCCCGCGTCGATCATCGACTTCATCAGCTCGAACGCGTTCAGCACGCCGCCGAAACCGGCTTCGGCATCGGCCACGATCGGCGCGAAGAAATCGATGTCGTTCTTGCCTTCCGACCACTGGATCTGGTCGGCGCGCGTGAAGGTGTTGTTGATGCGCCTGACCACCATCGGCACTGAGTTCGCCGGGTACAGCGACTGGTCGGGGTACATCTCGCCGGCCGAGTTGGCGTCACCGGCCACCTGCCAGCCGCTCAGGTAGATCGCCTTCAGGCCGGCCTTGACCTGCTGCATCGCCTGGTTGCCGGTCAGCGCGCCGAGCGTGTTGACGAAGGGCTCGGTGTTGACGAGGTTCCAGAGTTTCTCGGCGCCGCGCTTGGCGAGCGTGTGCTCGACCGCGATCGAGCCGCACAGGCGCACCACGTCGGCGGCGGAATAGCCGCGCTTGATGCCTTTCCAGCGCGGGTTCTCGGCCCAGTCTTTTTCGAGGGCGGCAATCTGTTGGTCGCGGGTCAGGTTCGTCATCGTGAGCTCCAGTGAGGTGAGTGAGAAAGCGAGTTGCTGAGCTCAAGAATAGCGACACAGTCGCCGGCGTGGAAGACTTGTATCTTATATAAGACTAAATTTCTCAGTCAATTAAATCAATGACTTACCAATACTATTCCGCAATGCGGTGTCATTTTCTCGCTAGTGAAAGTAGATGCGGCAGTGCAGCATCCGGACATTCCACGATGTGCAATCACGCTGCGTGATCGTGAAAACGCGCGGGCCACAACGCTACGAGATGCCGAGCCAGCGCCGATACAGCCGATCTGCAAGGCGCTGCTGGGATGGCAGCGCCTCGTTCGACTGCTCGCGCATCGCGGCGCCCGTCTGCACGGTCGTGGGATACACGCCCTGCAGGCGCACGAAGCCCGGGTCCACCGACGTTGACCACGCGGCCAGCTTGTGCGCATCGAGCTCGACGTGAAACTGCAGCGCCAGATGCCGCCCGACCGCGAAGGCTTGGTGCGGGCACGACGCATTGCCCGCGAGCAGCTCGGCGCCAAGCGGCAGCTCGAAGCTCTCGCCGTGCCAGTGATACACCGTGCGCGTGCCGGGCTCGCCGAACCACCTGCGTGCGGCGGGCGTGTCGGCGACCTGCAGCGTCTGCCAGCCGATCTCGGGCCGGGGCGACGCGATTACCTTCGCGCCGAGCGCGCGCGCCATCAACTGAGCGCCGAGGCAATGGCCGATCACCGGGACACCCGCGTCCATCGCTTGCAGGATCAGCTGCTCGGCCTGGCGCAACGACGCCAGAGGGTCGTTCGCGCTCATCTCACCCCCCAGCAGCGCGAGGCCGCGGTAGCCGGCGACAGCCCCCGGATAGGCCTCCCCGGCTTCGGTGTTGAACACATTGAACGGGATGCCCTGCCCCGCCAGCCACGCGCCGAGGTAGCCCGGGCCGTCGAGCGTCAGGTTCTGCAGGATCAGCACGGGTTGGTTCACCGCGCTCATAGAGGCAAGGCGGTCGTCTTCTTCACGGTGCGCAGCACCAGCAGCGAGTTCGAGCGCGCGATGCCGGGCAGGCGCATCAGCACCTCGGAGTGGAAGCGTTCGAGGTCTTCGGCATCGCGGTAGGTGAAGCGCAGCAGGTAGTCGTTCGAGCCGGCGACGTAGAAGCAATCGAGCACCTCGGGCTGGTCGCGAACCGCCTGCTCGAAGGCCTCGATCTGGGTCGCGCCGACGCTCTCCAGGTTAACGATCGTGAAGCTCACGCCGTGCTTGCCGACGGCGCGCGGATTCACCAGTGCCACGTACTGCGCGATCACGCCGTTGTCTTCGAGCGTCTTCACGCGTCGCAGGCAGGCCGACGGCGACAGGTGCACGCGCTGCGCCAGTTCCAGATTCGACAGGCGCCCCTCGCGCTGCAGCTCGCCGAGGATGGCCCGGTCGATCGCATCCAGTTTCGTCTCGCTGATTGAATTCCGCATTTAGTTCAGTCTCACCATCGAGTGTTCGCATGATATTGCGTCGGTACACCCGTGTGAACAGCCATCCGAAACCACATTGCGCGCGCATTTCTCTAGACTCCGCCGTCAGCACCTCGCACACTGCGGGGGCGTCATCCACGGAGCCACACCATGCACAAAGACGACCCCGCCACGCTCGCCGCCAGCCGCGCCGCCCCGACCTCCATCGCGCCGCAATCGATGGACGCGTTCTGGATGCCGTTCACCGCGAACCGCCAGTTCAAGGCCGCGCCGCGCCTGCTCGCCAAGGCGAAGGGCATGCACTACTGGACGCCCGAGGGCCGCCAGATCCTCGACGGCATCGCCGGCCTGTGGTGCGTCAACGCCGGCCACGCGCGGCCGAAGATCGTCGAGGCGATCGCGGCGCAAGCGGCCGAAATGGACTTCGCACCGCCGTTCAACATGGCGCACCCAAAGGCCTTCGAACTCGCCGAGCGGCTGGTCGAACTCACACCGACCGGGCTCAACAAGGTGTTCTTCACCAACTCCGGCTCCGAAGCCGTCGAGACCGCGCTGAAGATGGCGATCGGTTACCACCGCGCCCGCGGCGACGGCACGCGCACCCGGCTGATCGGCCGCGAGCGCGGCTACCACGGCGTGAACTTCGGCGGCATCACGGTCGGCGGCAACGTCGGCAACCGCAAGAGCTTCGGCCCGTTGCTGCCCGGCGCCGACCACATTCGCCACACGCATGATCTGAGCAAGAACGCTTACTCGCGCGGCGTGCCCGACCATGGCGCCGAACTCGCCGACGATCTGGAGCGCCTGGTCGCGCTGCACGACGCCTCGACGATCGCAGCGGTGATCGTCGAACCCGTCGCCGGCTCGACCGGCGTGTTGCTGCCGCCGACGGGCTACCTGAAGCGTCTGCGCGAGATCTGCGACAAGCACGGCATCCTGCTGATCTTCGACGAGGTGATCACCGGTTTCGGCCGCTTGGGCTCGCCGT
>JANXVK010000374.1 GCA_025351675.1 Rhizobacter sp. | reverse complement strand
GACGAAACGGCCAACACACATGAGCGCCGTCCTGAACCCATCCCCACCCTCCCCGTTCGCCGAACTCTGGCGCGACTTCCGCCGCAACCGCGGCGCGATGATCGGCCTCGCCGTGATCGTCGCGCTGCTGCTCTGCGCCCTGCTCGCCGACGTGATCGCCCCGTACTCGCCGAAAGAGCAGTTCACCGACGCCGTCCTCAAACCGCCGTCGACGCAGCCGATTGGCGGCCACGTCTTTCTGCTCGGCACCGACCCGGTCGGCCGCGACCTGCTCTCGCGCCTGATCCACGGCACGCGGCTGTCGCTGCTGATCGGGCTCGTGTCGGTGAGCCTGTCGCTGAGCCTCGGTGCGCTGCTCGGGCTGCTCGCCGGCTTCTTCCGCGGTGGCGTCGAGTTCACGATCATGCGGTTGATGGACATCATGCTGGCGCTGCCGAGCCTGCTGCTGGCCGTCGCGGTCGTCGCGATCCTCGGGCCCGGCCTGATGAACGCGATGTACGCGATCGCGATCGTGATGCTGCCGCACTTCGTTCGCCTGACCCGCGCCGCCGTGATCGGCGAGCTCACGAAGGACTACGTCAACGCCTCGCGCATCGCCGGCGCCGGCACGGCCCGTCTGATGTTCGACACCGTGCTGCCGAACTGTGCCGCGCCGCTGATCGTGCAGGCCACGCTCGGCTTCTCGACCGCGATCCTCGACGCCGCCGCGCTTGGCTTTCTCGGCCTCGGCGCGCAACCGCCCACACCCGAGTGGGGTTCGATGCTCGCCAGCGCGCTCGAATTCATCCAGAGCGCGTGGTGGGTCGTCACGCTGCCCGGCTTGGCGATCCTGGTTTCGGTGCTCGCGTTCAACCTGATGGGCGACGGGCTGCGCGACGCGCTCGACCCGAAGCTGAAGCGATGAGCAACTCACTTCTCGAGGTCGAAAATCTGAGCGTGGGCTTCGGCGCGCGGGATTCGATGTTTCGGGCGGTCGACGGCGTCAGCCTGACCGTGAACGCCGGCGAGGTCGTCGGCATCGTCGGCGAATCGGGCTCGGGCAAGAGCGTGACCGCGCTCGCGCTGATGGGGCTGATCGACGAGCCCGGCGTCGTCGCCGCGACCCGCCTGAGTTTCGACGGCCGCGACCTGCTGACGATGCGCGACACCGATCGCCGCCAGATGCTCGGCCGCGACATCGCGATGATCTTTCAGGACCCGATGGCGAGCCTGAACCCGTGCTTCACGGTCGCGTTCCAGCTGATGGAGACGCTGCGCATCCACGAGGGCGGCTCGAACAAGGCGCTGCGCGCGCGCGCGCTGCAGCTGCTGCGCGATGTCGAGATCCCCGACGCCGAGCGCCGGCTCGACGCCTGGCCGCATCAGCTCAGCGGCGGCATGAGCCAGCGCGTGATGGTCGCGATGGCGATCGCCTGCAACCCGCGCCTGCTGATCGCCGACGAGCCGACGACCGCGCTCGACGTGACGATCCAGGCGCAGATGCTCGCGCTGCTGCTGAAGCTGCAACGCGAACGCGGCATGGCGCTGGTGCTGATCACACACGACCTGGGTGTCGTCGCCGAGATCGCGCAGCGCGTGCTGGTGATGTACGCCGGGCAGGTCGTCGAGACCGCGCATGTGCCCGAGCTGTTCGATGCGCCGCGACATCCGTACACCGAGGCGCTGCTGTCGGCGCTGCCCGAACACAACATCGGCCAGCGCCGCCTGCGCTCGATGGGCGGCATCGTGCCCGGCGCGTTCGACCGGCCCAGCGGCTGCCTGCTCGCGCCCCGCTGCCCTTATGTGCAGCAACGCTGCCGCGTCGAGCAGCCGGCGCTGTACGGCGAACCCGGCGCACAGGCGCGCTGCTTCTTTCCGGTGACGCACGAGGTGGCGGCGTGAGCGGCGAGACGGTCCTCGAAGCGCAGGCGCTGACGCGTCACTACGCAGTCTCGACCGGCTTCCTGAAGCCCAAGGGCTTGGTGCGCGCGCTCGACGGCGTCTCGTTCACGCTGGCCGCCGGCAAGACGCTCGCGGTCGTCGGCGAATCGGGTTGCGGCAAGAGCACGCTGGCGCGGCAGTTGACGATGATCGAGCCGGCGACGTCGGGCGCGTTGCTGTTGGCGGGCGCCGACGTGACGCACGCCGACGCCGCGCTCAAGAAGCAGCTGCGCCAGCAGGTGCAGATGGTGTTCCAGAACCCGTTCGCGAGCCTGAACCCGCGCAAGAAGATCGGCCACGCGCTCGAAGAGCCGCTCGTCATCAACACCGATGCAACGAAGGCGGCGCGCACCGAGCGCGCACGCGCGATGATGGCGCGCGTCGGCCTGCGGCCGGAGCACGATGCGCGCTACCCGCACATGTTTTCGGGCGGCCAGCGCCAGCGCATCGCGATCGCGCGCGCGCTGATGCTGCAGCCGAAGATCGTCGTCCTCGACGAGCCGGTTTCGGCGCTCGATGTCTCGATCCAGGCGCAGGTGCTGAACCTGCTGATGGACCTGCAGGACGAGACCCGCGTCGCCTACGTGTTCATCTCGCACAACCTCGCGGTGGTCGAGCTGATTGCCGACGAGGTGCTGGTGATGTACCTCGGCAAGGTCGTCGAGCAGGCGCCGAAGGCCGTGCTGTTCGCCACGCCGCGCCACCCGTACACGCGCGCGCTGCTCGCGAGCACGCCGCGCATCGACAAGGCGGCGCGGCAACAGCGCGAGGTTCTCAGCGGCGAACTGCCGTCACCACTGAATCCGCCGAGCGGCTGCGCGTTCCACAAGCGCTGCCCGTTCGCGATCGAGCGCTGCCGCGTCGAGGTGCCGGTGCTCGAAGACCTCGGCGGCGCTCAGCGCGTGGCCTGCCACCGCGTCCACGAAATCTAGCGCCCGGACTTGCCGCCGCGCAACAACCCGCGCGGCTCGGCACGCGCCGCCGCATGCGCGCGCGTCGCGAGCAGCGATGACGACAGATACAAGCCGTTGAGCAGCCGGCTCGCGCGTGCGACGCTCATGCCCGGCCAGCCGGCGATGTCGCGCAGCGCGACGGTTTCGCGGCGCAGGCGCAGCGCGGCCGAGCGCAGCGGGCCGCCGAGCGCCACGCCGTCGGCCTGCGGGTCCTTGAGCGCGCGGTACGCCGCCGTGCCAGCGATCTCGGCCAGCAGCGTCGCGCGCGGCCCGTCGAGTGCGAGCGACCACAGCAAGGGCAGCAACGGCCGGTAGTGTTCGGTCTGCGCGACGCGCTCGTGCATCCAGTGCCCCGGCAGGCGCACGCCGGGCGGCTCGGCGCTGATCAGCGTGGTGCGCGCCAGCGAACCCGGCAGCGCCTGCGCCAGATCGCGCGGCGAGTGATACAGCATCTGCTGCGGGAACAGCGTGACCGGCCAGACCAGCCCGTCGTACTGCAGGCACAGCAGCGCCGCCTCGCGGTGGCGGACACAGGCCGCGACCACCTCGAGCGGTTCGTCGCTGCCGCCCGCGGCGTCGAGCCGGCGCAGATCGCGCCAGCAAGGTGGTCGGCAGCGCGGTCACCCGATTCAGGCGCGCGAAGGCGCTGCCGCCGCTGCGCTCGCGCACACGCTCGAACTCGCTGATGCGCCACAGCGTGGAGTCCTCGAAATCCCTCATTCGGCCATGTTCGCGCCTGACTCGACGCCAGACGTTCTCGGATGTACCGTGTGCAAGCGAGTGTCACGGACGGCGGCGCCCTGCCGTCGTGTGCCACAGGCAGGCTAAGCTTGCCGACTTCGATTCAACAGGCCCTCGATGAACGACCGATTGAGTTCCGCCCCTGCCGACGCCGGCGGCGACCCGCCTGCGGTCGAGCCGATCGACGCGGCCTTGCCGCGTGGCCTGCAACTCGGCGGCTTTGAGATTGAGCGCGTGCTCGCGCGCAGCGCCGGCACGGTCGTCTACCTTGCGACCGACCATGCGCTGGCAATCCCGGTGGCACTGCAGGAGTACCTGCCGGCACGCTTGGCGCGGCGCAACGCCGGCCTGCAACTGTGCGCGATCGAGCCGCGCAACGACGACCTGATCGCGCGCGGCCGGCGCGTCTTCATCGACGAGTCGCGCATGCTCGCGCGCTGCGACCATCCGGCGCTGGTGCGGGTGACGCAGCTGTTCGAGGCGCTCGGCAGCGCCTACCGCGTGATGCCGGTCTACGCCGGCCAGCGCCTGACCGAGCTGCGCAGCGAAATGGTCGGCGCGCCCGACGAGGCCGCACTGCGGGCCCTGCTCGACCCGCTGCTCGGCGCGGTCGAGACGATCCACCGCGCGGGGCAGGTCCATGGCGCCATCACGCCGGCAAACATCCTGTTGCGTGCCGACGACCGCCCGCTGCTGCTCGCCCCCGGGGGCGCCGCGCTTGAGATCGGCAGCGAGCTGGTTGATTCGCTGTTGGCGACGCTCACGCCGGGCGCCGCGGCGCAGCCGGTCGACGGGTTCGGCGCCGCGCCGCCGACCGGCGCGGCGCGCGACCTGTACATGCTGGCCGACACGCTGCGCTTTTGCATCACCGGCGAGCTGCCTGCGCCGGCCGGCACGCTGCGCGCGCGCGAGCCGCTCGCCGCGGCGCTGCTGCGCCGGTTCGCGGACGGTTCGCGGCCGCCCTACAGCGCCGCCCTGCTCGCCACGCTCGACGCCGCGCTCTCGACCTTCGCCGAGGACCGGCCCTTGACCGCGGCGCAGTTCCGCGACTGGCTGGCGCGCGGCGTGCCCGGCGGCGCGATCCGGGTGGCGCCGATCTCGGTGACCGTGCCGGCGCCTGCGCCCGTTGCTGTGGCACCGGCGTCGGTACCGACAGCCGCGCCGGCAGCCGCGACACCGCGCCCGCGTGTCGCACCGCCGCCCGACGCGCCGCGGCCGATCCCGGCTTGGCCCGAGCCGGCCGCCGGCCTCACCGACGACCCGATCACGCCAGAGCGGCCGCCGTGGATCGCGCCGCCGCTGCCGCCTCAGTTCCAACGCGTCACGAGCACCCAAGCGCGGCGTCGCCACAAGCTGATCGCCGCGGCAGGCGCCGGGCTCGCGGCAGTCGCGCTCGCCGCAGTCGCGGTCTGGTGGAACATCACCCCGGAGATCCGGATGGAGCCGTCGGCCGGGCGCGCGCCGCGGCCGCAGATCGAAGCCGAGCCGACACCTGTTGCCGCGACCCCGCCGCCGGTGGAGCCCGCCGCGACGACGCCAACGCCAACGCCACCGGCACCGGCACCGGCACCGGCGCTGCCGCCGACCGCGCCCTCACCCGAACCCGCGGCCACCGTCGAGCCGGCGCAGGCGATCGGTGCAGACGCTGTCGTCGAGGCGCCGGCCACCAAAGCGCCTGAGCCAAGCGTCAATCCAGCCGCGCCGAGCGCCAACACATCTGCGCGACCCGTGCCGGCACGCGGCGGCGGCGCGGCCGCCGTCGGTGACCCGCGCGCGACCTGCGCCGGCCGCACCGAGTTCGCGCTCTACCGCTGCATGCAGCAGCAGTGCGAGCTGAAACGCTGGGCCATGCATGCGCAGTGCATCCGGCTGCGCCTCGACGACCGGGTCGACTGAACCCGGCGCGGGCCGGCCCGGTTTGAGACAATCGCGGCATGACCTCCACCGACCTGCAAGCCGTGATCGCCCACATGGGCGCGGCCGCGCGCGCCGCGAGCACGCGCATGGCCGCCGCGCCGACCGCCGCAAAGAACGCCGCGCTGCGCGCGCTCGCGCGGCGGCTGCGCGCCGCGCCGCAAGCGCTGTACGACGCGAACGCGCTCGACATCGCGGCGGCCGAGACCGCCGGCCTCGCGGCGCCACTGGTCGATCGCCTGAAGCTCACCGGCAAGATCATCGAGACCGTCGCCGAAGGCTGCGAGCAGATCGCCGCGATGCCCGATCCGATCGGTGAGATCACGGACCTGGCGCAACGCCCGAGCGGCATCCGGGTCGGCCGGATGCGCGTGCCGCTGGGCGTGTTCGGCATGATCTACGAGAGCCGACCGAACGTGACGATCGAGGCCGCGTCGCTGGCGATCAAGAGCGGCAACGCGGCGATCCTGCGCGGCGGCTCGGAGGCGATCCACTCGAATCTGGCGCTGTGGCAACTGATCCAGGCCGCGCTCGCGGACGCCGGCCTGCCGCCCGACGCGGTGCAGTTGGTGCAAACGACCGACCGCGCCGCCGTGGGCTTTCTCATCAGCTCGCCGGAAGCGGTCGACGTCATCATCCCGCGCGGCGGCAAGGGCCTGATCGAGCGCATCTCGCGCGAAGCCAAGGTGCCGGTGATCAAGCACCTCGACGGCAATTGCCATGTGTATGTCGACGCGAGCGCCGATCTCGAGATGGCATTGCGCGTCACCGACAACGCCAAGACGCAGAAGTACAGCCCGTGCAATGCGGCCGAGTCGCTGCTGGTGCATGCCGACATCGCGCCGGCCTTTCTGCCGCGCATCGGTGCGCTGTTCGCGGCCAAGGGCGTCGAGATGCGCGGCGACGCGGCCGCGCTCGGGTGGCTGCGCGACGTGCCCGCCGCGAAGCTCGCCGCCGCCACCGAGCAGGACTGGTCCGAGGAGTACCTCGCGCCGGTCATCAGCGTGAAGGTCATCTCGAACCTCGACGAAGCGATCGCGCACATCAACCGCTACGGCTCGCACCACACCGACGCGATCCTCACCGACACGCATTCACACGCGCAGCGCTTTCTGCGCGAGGTCGATTCGGCCTCGCGCGCGTTGCTGAAGGATGTGCCGCAAGCCACACTCACCGAAGCGACCGAACAGGACTGGGCCGAGGAGTACCTCGCGCCGATCATCAGCGTGAAGATCGTCGCCGACCTCGACGAGGCGATGGCCCACATCAACCGCTACGGCTCGCACCACACCGACGCGATCCTGACCGAAACCCATTCGCATGCGCAGCGCTTTCTGCGCGAGGTCGATTCGGCCAGCGTGATGGTCAACGCCTCGACGCGCTTCGCCGACGGCTTCGAGTACGGCCTCGGCGCCGAGATCG
>JANXVK010000368.1 GCA_025351675.1 Rhizobacter sp. | reverse complement strand
CTCAGCGGCGCGTCGCCCGCGCGATCCGGACGCGTCAAGGCGCGCCACCAGTCGCCTTCGTCGGCCGTGGCGCGGGCGCGTTCGGCCAACGCGATCAGGTCGGCGTCGGTCGCGCCGAACAGCGGGCTGCGCAGCGCCTGTGCGAGCGAGAGCTTGTGCCGCGGCGAGACCAGCGCGTCGAGCAGCGCGACGAGGTCGCGCGCCTCGGGCGCGTCCATCAGCGCGGCGTCTTCGACCGCCGCGTACGGCACGTTCACGCGCCGCAACGCCTGCGCCACCAGCCGCAGCGATTGGCGCTTGCGGCTGAGCACGAAGATGTCCGCCGGCTGCAGGCCGTCACGCGTCACCAGCGCGCGGACAGCGCGCGCGACCAACGCCGCCTCCTGTTCGCGCAGCACTTCTTCGGGCTCGTGGCGCGGCGTCGTCAGGCTGTCACGCCAGAGCGCCGGCGCATCCGCGGCCTCGCCGCGCGCGCCGCGCGGCGGGCGCGGTACGCGCGGCAGCAGAAACACGCCGGCCTGCGGGTCGCCCGCCAGCTCGGTCGTGAGTTCGGTTGCGAGTTCGGTCGTATGCGGGCGAAAGCCGCCGAACTCGTCGCCGCGCTGGGCCTGATCGAACACGGTGTTGAGGGCCACCAGCACCTCGGGCGCGTTGCGCCGCGTGTGGTCGCACGCGAGCATCGTGCCGCCCAGTGCCTCGACGACGAAGCGCTGCGCCGCCTCGAACACGCGCGGCTCGGCGCGGCGAAACCGGTAGATGCTCTGCTTCGGGTCGCCTACGATGAACAGCCCCGGTGGCCGCTGCCCGCTTGCACCGCCGCCCGCACCGGCGTAGGCCGACAGCCAGGCGTGCAGCGCGTGCCATTGCAGCGGGCTGGTGTCCTGAAACTCGTCGATCAGCACGTGGCGGATGCGCGCGTCGAGCCGCTCCTGGACCCAGCCGGCGAGCGTCGCGTCACGCAGCAGCGCGAGGCCGCAGCTTTCGAGATCGGACATGTCAGCCAAGCCTCGGGCGCGCTTGTAGGCCGCAAATTCGGCGAGCAGCACGCGCGTGAGCCGCACCATGCGCAGGTGCTCGGTGTGGGCATCGAGCTGGTGGATCTGCGCCGCGATCGCGTCGAGCTCGTCCTGGATGCGCGCCAGCGCCTCGATCTTGCCGAGCTGCTTGCGCGGCGTGTTTTTCTCGGTGAACAGAGCCGCCCAGACGCACTCGAAGCGGGCCTGCGCGTCGGCCTGTTCGAGCGCGAACACGAGGCCGGTCGCTGCGTCCTGCGCCTTGACGCCACCCAAGCCCAGCGCCAGCGCGAGCTCGCGCAGCGACGCATGCCATGCCGCGCCGAACAGCACCTGCGCCGGATGCTCGCCAGCGCGTTCGAGCGCGGGCGGCGGCACGCTGTCGTCGAGCACGCCGGCGGCGTCGGCGAGCTCGAACTCGACGCGCTTGTGCCACGCCGCCTCGAGCCACTTGCGCAGCTGCGAGCGACCGCGGCGCGCGACCAGTGCGGCGTGGTCGTCGCGCAGCGACGCATCCGCGAGCACGGCGGAGTGAAAACGGCGGAAGACCTCGGGGCGGTGATCGGCCAGGTCTTCGATCAGCTCCATGTCCTGCTGCAGACCCAGCTCGTTCAGCAGTTCGAGCGGCGCGGCGCGCAGCAGTTGCGAGAACCAGGCGTGGAAGGTGCGCACCTCGACCGGTCGACCGGCGCGCAGCACGCGCTCGTTCAGCGTCGCGAGTTGCGGCGCCAGTTCGCGCGCTTCGGTCACGGGCATGCCGCGCTGGATCAGCGCCTCGATGCGGTCCGCATCCGTCGTTCCCGGCGCGCCGTACTCGCGCAGCCACTCGTTCAGCCGCTCGCGCATCTCGCCCGCGGCCTTGCGCGTGAAGGTGATCGCGAGGATCTCGTGCGGCTGCGCGCCCGCCAGCAGTGCGCGCAGGATGCGCGACACCAGCATCCAGGTCTTGCCCGCGCCGGCACAGGCTTCGACGACGACGCTGCGCTGCGGGTCGCAGGCGAGCGCGTAGAACGCGCCGCGCGCAACCGGGCGGTTGTCGGCGAGATAGGCGGCCGCGTTGGCGTCGACCGTCATGCCGCGTCGGCCCAGTGATCGCGCCGACAAACACCGCGCGCCACGCAGTGGTCGCAGGTCGAACCGACGCCGAGTGCCGGCAGCCCGGCGCCGGCCCGCAGCCGGCGCAAGTCGTCGGCCAAGCCGTCGACGAGCGCCGCGGCACTGGCTTCGACGCCTTTGTGGTCGACTTCCTCCAGCCCCTTGCTGCCGTCGAGCGCGAGGTAGCGCGCGGTCAGCGGCAGTTCAGTGCGCGAGCGCATCAGCGCGGCATAGAACGCGAGCTGGGTGTCTTCGAGTGGCTCCCTGACCTTGTCCTTCAGACCCGCGGCGCTGCCGGTCTTGTAGTCGATCAGTTCCATCGCCGCGCCAGCGCGGCGTTCGTCGATGCGGTCGATGATGCCGCGCAGTTCGGTGCCACCGAGCGAGTCATGCTGCATCACGATTTCGGTCTCGCCACTGAGCCAGCGCGCACCGTCGGCGTCGCGTGCATGCAGCCACGCAACATAGCGCGGCACGAAGGCTGCGAACGACGCGGTGAACGGCAGGAAGTCGGCATCGATGATGCCCTGCGCCTGCCGGCTTGCCTGCGCCAGTTCGAG
>JANXVK010000327.1 GCA_025351675.1 Rhizobacter sp. | reverse complement strand
CGGCTCGCCGACCGAGCCGAGGATGCGCAGGCTGGTCAGGTCGTAGCGATCCGGGTGCACCGCGGCGTTGCCTTCGGCGGCCTTGATCAGCGAGCGGATCGCGGTCGGCGCGGTGTAGAAGATCGTGCACTTGTGGTCCTGGATCATCTTCCAGAAGCGGCCCGCGTCGGGGTAGGTCGGGATGCTCTCGAACACGATCTCGGTGCCGCCGAGCGCGAGCGGGCCGTAGGTGATGTAGGTGTGGCCGGTGACCCAGCCGATGTCGGCGGTGCACCAGAACACGTCGTTCGGTTTCAGGTCGAAGGTCCACTTGGTCGTCAGCGCCGCGTGCAGCAGGTAGCCGCCGGTCGAGTGCTGCACGCCCTTGGGCTTGCCGGTGGAGCCCGAGGTGTAAAGCAGAAACAGCGGGTGCTCGGCACCGACCCATTCGGGCTCGCAGTTGACGGGCTGGCGCTTCGTTTCGTCGTGCAACCAATGGTCGCGCTTGTCGTTCCACGCGATCTTGGCGCCGGTGCGCTGATAGACGATCACATCCTTCACCGTCTCGCAGCCGGGCATCGCGAGCGCTTCGTCGACGATCGCCTTCAGCGGCAGCTGCTTGCCGCCGCGCAGCTGCTCGTCGGCGGTGATCACCATCACCGCGCCGGTGTCGGCAATGCGATCGCGAAGCGACTGTGCCGAGAACCCGCCGAAGATGACCGTGTGGGTCGCGCCGATGCGCGCGCAGGCCTGCATCGCGACCACGCCCTCGACCGACATGCCGATGTAGATCGCGACGCGGTGGCCCTTCTTGACGCCGCGCGCGCGCAAAGCATTCGCGAGCTGGCAGGTGCGTTCCAGCAGCTGCGAATACGTGACCTTCGTGACCTTCGCGTCGTCGGCCTCGAAGATCAGCGCGACCTTGTCGCCCAAGCCGGCTTCGACCTGCCGGTCGAGGCAGTTGTACGAGGCGTTCAGGGTGCCATCCTCGAACCACTTGAAGAACGGCGCGTCGTCGGCGTTCAGGACTTTCGTGAACGGCGTCTTCCAGCTCAGCAGCTCAAGCGCCTGGCGGGCCCAGAAGGCCTCGAGGTCGGCGTCGGCCTCGGCGACGAGCGCGCGGTAGGCGTCCATGCCGGACACATGCGCGTCCTTCATTGCCGCAGCGGGCGGGTGGTAGACGGGGGTCTCGGATGCGCTCATCGTGTGTCTCCAATGTGTTGGGGTCGGCCCCAGACTGCTGTGACGCGCAGGTTGGGGAGTGGCTCTTGCGAAGGCCTTGCTCGGTGGACCATGTTGCGACAACTACAACTTCTCGCAGTATCCCCCCAAGTGTCAGCACCTGAGAAACCCGCATGGCCCAGCTCCCCGATCCGTTGAACCCGAAGCGAGGCGCCAAGCTGCGCCCGCTGCCCGCGATGATCTTCTGGAGCCGGTGGCTGCAGCTGCCGCTCTACCTCGGGCTGATCCTCGCGCAAGGCGTGTACGTGTTCCACTTCTGGGTCGAACTCGTTCACCTGATCGAGGCCGCCTTCGGCAACAAGGAGGCCTTGGCGATGCTCGTTGAGAGCATGGGCTACCAGTTCCCGGACATCAAGAACGCGGCTGGCGCCGTCATCGGCCAGCAGGCGCCGAAACTCACCGAAACCGTGATCATGCTGGCGGTGTTGGCGCTGATCGACGTGGTGATGATCTCGAACCTGCTGATCATGGTGATCGTCGGCGGCTACGAGACCTTCGTCAGCCGGATGCACCTCGAAGGCCACCCCGACGAGCCCGAGTGGCTGAGCCACGTGAACGCCTCGGTGCTGAAGGTCAAGCTGGGCACGGCGATCATCGGCATCAGCTCGATCCACTTGCTGAAAAGCTTTATCAGCGCGGCCAACATGAAGCCCGAGGTGCTGATGTGGCAGACCATCATCCACCTCGCCTTCCTGCTCTCGGCGATCGCGATCGCCTACACCGACAAGCTGCTCAACGCATCGTTGCCGGCCAGCCACCACTGACCCCGACGGGTCAGGTCTTTGGCAGATCGTCGGGTACCGGTGCGCTCGAGCGCGTGCGCAAGTGCAATGCTGCCTTCGCCATCAGGTTGGCCGACACCGGCGCGGTGATGAACACGAACAGCGTGATCAGCAACTCGTGCCAGCCGAACTGACCGCGCACGCCGTGCACCACGATGCTGGCCAGCAGCACGCCGCCGACGCCGAGCGTCGAGGCTTTCGTGGGCGCGTGCAGGCGCATGAAGAAGTCGCGAAACCGGAGCATGCCGATCG
>JANXVK010000295.1 GCA_025351675.1 Rhizobacter sp. | reverse complement strand
CCCCCAAGCACATTGCGGCGATGGAGGACGGTCTCGTCGTGCTGGTCGACGGCCTGCTCGATGCGATGCAGGCGAAGGCCGAGGCGGGTGAGCCGGTCGACCTGATCGAGGCGTTCGCCGCCGCCATTCCCGTCGAGATCATCGGCAACCTGCTGGCTGTGCCGCACGCCGAGCGCGGGCCGCTGCGCGACTGGTCGCTGGCGATTCTCGGTGCGCTCGAGCCGGCGTTGACCGATGTGATGCATGCGCGTGGCAACGCCGCGGTGCGCGACATGCTGGCCTACCTCGAAGGCCTGGTTGCGCGCCGCGCGCGGGCGCCGGGCGACCCCGAAACCGATGTGCTGACGCGGCTGATTCAAGGCGAGGTGATTGGGGAAGGCGGGGTGACCGAGAAGCTGCTCGCGAAAGAGCTGCTGCACAACTGCATCTTCCTTCTCAACGCCGGCCACGAGACGACGACGAACCTGATCGGCAACGGGCTGAAAAGCCTGTTCGATGCGCCCGACCAGAAGCGCTTGCTGCTGAACCGGCCCGAACTGATCAAGACCGCGGTCGAGGAGTTCCTGCGCATCGAGAGCTCGAACCAGCTCGGCAACCGCATCACGACGGTCGCGACCGAGATCGGCGGCGTGGCGCTTGCACCCCGCACCCAGGTCACGCTGTGCATCGGCGCCGCGAACCGCGATCCGGCGCAGTTCGCGAACCCCGATGTGCTCGACATCACGCGCTCGCCGAACCGCCACGTCGCGTTCGGCTCGGGCATCCACCAGTGCGTCGGCATGGGCCTGGGGCGGCTCGAGGCGCGCATCGCAATCGGTCGCTTTCTCGCGCGCTTCCCGAACTACCGGCTTGCCGGCCCGGCCGTGCGCTCGAAGCGCGTGCGCTTTCGCGGGCACCTCGCGATTCCGGTTGCGCTGCTCGGCTGACCCACACGCATCACCACCAGGAGACATCCCATGACCTCACGCTCTCTGCTCGTCCTCACGTTGTTGGCTGCGGCCGCCATGCCCGCTTCGGCGCAGATCAAGATCGGCGTCACGCTCTCGACCACCGGCCCGGCGGTCTCGCTCGGCATTCCCGAGAAGAACACGATCGCGCTGCTGCCGAAGACGATCGCCGGCAAGACCGTCGAGTACATCGTGCTCGACGACGCCAGCGATTCGAGCGCTGCGGTGGTCAACACGCGCCGCCTCACGCTCGAGGACAAGGTCGACGCGATCATCGGCTCGACGACGACGCCAAACTCGCTCGCGATGACCGATGCCGTCGCCGAGAGCGGCACGCCGACGATCTCGCTCGCCTCGAGCGCTCGCATCATCGAGCCGATGAGCCCGAAGAAGGCCTGGGTCTTCAAGACGCCGCAGACCGACACGATGATGGTGCTGGCGATCCTGGAGCATGCCGCGAAGCGCGGCATCAAGACGATGGGCTACATCGGCTTCAACGATGCGCTGGGCGAGGCCTTCTACGCCGAGTTCGAGAAGTTCGCGTCGGTGCGCGGCATCAAGATCGTGGCCAACGAGCGCTTCGCGCCGCGCGACACCAGCGTCACCTCACAGGTGCTCAAGCTGGCGGGCGCGAGCCCCGACATGGTCGTGATCGGTGCGAGCGGCACGCCGGCCGTTCTGCCAGCGCGCGCGCTGGTCGAGCGCGGCTACAAGGGCAGCGTCTACTTCAACCACGGCGTCGCGAACAACGACTTCCTGCGCGTCGGCGGCAAGGACATCGAAGGTGCGTTCGTGCCGACCAGCCCGGTCGTCGTCGCGGCCGCATTGCCGGCCGATCATCCGGCCAAGGCGCAGGCGCTGGCCTATGTGAAAGCGTACGAAGCGGTCTACGGCGCCGGCAGCGTGTCGGCCTTCGGCGCCTACACCTGGGACGCCGGCCTGCTGCTATCGAACGCGATCCCGATCGCGCTGAAGACCGCGCAGCCGGGCACGAAGGAGTTTCGCGCCGCGCTCCGCGAAGCGATCGAGGGGACGCGCAACCTGCCCGTGTCCAACGGCGTCAGCAACATGTCGAAGAATGACCACCTCGGGCTCGATCAGCGGGCCCGGGTGATCGTGAAAGTCGAAGGCGGGAAGTGGAAGCTGGATTGACCTCTGGCCAGCGCCGGGCCGCCATGGGCCACAAAAAGGCCACACGTCGTGGACCTCGGCGGCTTGGTTCCCCTCGGGGTGCGGGCGCCGCAGGCGACCTTGGGGCCGTCATCAGATCAGTTCGCCAGCACTTGGCCGCGGATCTCGCCGCCGGGAAACTGCGCGGTGTGAACATTGACATACCACTTGCCGGCCATCAGGTCGGTGAGCTGCGCCGGCGTCAGCGTCGCGGAACCTTCGGCCGGGCTTGCCGCGCTCGGGAACGGCACGACGACGCCGGCGTTCGCACCGGCCATCGCCGGGCCGTGAAAGTGCGCCATCGTCGCCGGGCCGGTCAGGCCCGAGTACATGACGCGCCACTTCAGCACGCTGCTGGCCGTGTCGAAGCTCGCTTGGAGCGTGCCGGTGCCGGGGCTCGCGTTCGATGGCACCTCGGCGGCGCTGGAGAGCGTCGCGCGGAAGGTCTGGGTCGCCATCGTCATTGGCGCGGGTGACTTCGTCATCGACATCGAGCCGCACGCGCCGATGACGAGGGTGGCGCCGAGCGCGACGGCGAGCAGGCTGGCACGAAGGGGTGAGGGCAAGCGGGTCATGGTGTCGGTCTCCAAGCAATGGAATGGGCGGCTACCCAACGCGGGGCGGGCCAGCCTTGAGCATGCGCCGCGTCGCGTGACCGGTCTGTCGGACGGCATGCCGTCGCGCTGAGCCCGCCGGGCCGCCAAGGGCCACGAAGAGGCCCCCGAAATCCTTAGGCGAACACCGAAGCGCGCAGCACGAAAGAACGCCAGTGAGCCGCGTTCACCTCGCCAGCGGGCTGTTGCACCAGGTCTTCTAGCAGGGCACGCCGTTGTCGTTGTCCATCTGCACGCCGGGGCAGTTCTGCACGAAATACTTCGCCTCGGTGCAGGAGGTCATCTGCGCGCATTGCGTGCGGCCGCCGTCGGCGGCGGGCGCGTGGCGCCGTTCATGAACTCTCAAGCAAATGTGGCGTTGCCATTTTGCTTGACCCTTGGGGGCGGGAATGTCGAAGACATTTCCCGGGGACGCTCAGTAGGTGGCGCGCCCGCCCGACAGATCGAACACCGCGCCGGTGCTGAACGAGCATTCTTCGGACGCCAGCCACGCAATCATCGCCGCCGCTTCGCCGACCTCGAGAAAGCGCGCCATCGGGATCTTGCTGAGCATGAACGCGATGTGCTGCTCGGTCATCGAGTCGAAGATCGCGGTCTTCGCGGCGGCCGGCGAGACCGCGTTGACGAGCACGCCCTTCGTCGCCAGCTCTTTCGCGAGCGACTTGGTCAGCGCGATCAGCCCGGCCTTCGAGGCGCTGTAGTGCGAGGCGTTCGGATTCCCCTCCTTGCCGGCCACCGATGCGATGTTGACGATGCGGCCGTAGCCTTGCTTCAGCATCTGCGGCACGACTGCGCGGCAGGTCAGGAACGGGCCGACCAGGTTCACGTCGATCACGCGCTGCCAGACCTCGACGCCAAGCTCCCAGGTCGGCGCGTTGCCGCCGGTGATGCCGGCGTTGTTGACGAGGATGTCGATCCTGCCGTGCGCCTTCACGGCATCGGCCGTGGCGGCGTTGATGTCCGGCGCCATCGTCAGCTCGACGATCGAGGTCGTGACCTTGCCGAGCTTGGCGAGTGCGCTTTCGGCCTCAGCCAGGCGCGCCGCGTCGATGTCCCACAGCACGACCTCCGCGCCCGAGTTCAGCATGCGCTCGGCCACCGCGTAGCCGATGCCTTGCGCGCCACCGGTGATGACCGCGACGCGGCCTTTGAGATCGATCTGGTTCATGTCGAGAGGCCTCTCAAGGTCTGGTCGGCGTTCGGTGCCTTGCTGCAATCGTCGATGTACTGGCGAATGATCTCGGCGAAGTCTGCATGCGGTTGCAGCCCGAGTTGGCCAGCGCGCGCGGCCGAGGCGCCGCCCGGCCAGTTCGCGACGATGCCGGCTATTGCGGCGTCGCGCTCGAAGCGCACAAGGGCGCGCACCGACTTGCCGGCGACCTGCTCAAGCGCCGCCAGCATGTCGGCGACGCGCACGTTCAGGGCCGGCAGGTTCATCGCGGTGCGGCCGTTGAAGGCCTCGCGACTCGCCTCGAACACCGCGATCAGCCCCTCGATTGTTCGAGTCGGCGACGAGATCGGGTGCGACACGCTGGTGTCGACCGGGCAGATCGACTCCACGCCGGCGAGCGGCTCACGGATGATGCCGCTGAAGAACGACGAGGCCGCGCCGTTCGGCTTGCCGGGTCGAACGGTCACGGTCATCAGCCGCGCGGCGCGGCCGTCGATGTAGCCCTTGCGCGTGTAGTCGGCGACCAGGTGCTCGCAGATCAGCTTGTGCGTGCCGTACGAGGTTTGCGGCGCGGGCAAGGTGTCGTCGGCGACGACCTTGGGCAGTGGCACGGCCGGGTCGGGCCCGAACACCGCGACCGAGCTCGAGAACACCATGCGCGGTGCAGTGCCGCCGGCGTTCACGTTGGCGCGGATGGCGTCGAGCAAGGCGCGCGTGCTGTCGATGTTGGAGCGCAGGCCGAGGTCGAAATCGGCCTCGCATTCGCCGGACACGGCCGAGGCGAGGTGGAACACGCCGTCGAAGGGCTCGTCGCGAAGCGCGTCGGTCTGCGTCAGCAGGGCGCCGGTGCGGCCTTCGACGCGCGGGTCGGCGAGCAGGTCGGCGCGCGGCGGGGCGATGTCGGTCAGCACGATCTTCGTGACCTTCCGGCCTGCGAGCGTGCCGCGCGCGAGCAGCGCACGCGCGAGGCGGTCGCCGAGAAAGCCGCCGCCGCCGGTGATCAGGATCTTCATGAGGATTTGTCTCCGTGTTGTTGGTAGGGGCGCAGCCAACCGAGGCCGGCCGAGGTGCGTGCGCGCGGCCGGTACTCGCAGCCGATGTGGCCGTCGTAGCCGAGTTCGTCGATCACGCTGAACAGGTACGGGTGGTGCAGTTCGCCCAGATCGGGCTCATGCCGATCCGGCACGCCGGCGATCTGCAGGTGGCCGACGCGGCCTGCGGCCAAGTACTTGCGCAGTTTCATCGCGACATCGCCCTCGACGATCTGGCAGTGGTACAGGTCCATCTGCACCTTCAGGTTCGGCGCGCCGATCTCGCAGACGATCTCGTGTGCGTCGTCTTGCCGATTCAGCAGGTAGCCGGGGATGTCGCGCTTGTTGATCGGCTCGATCAGCAGGTCGATGCCGACTGCCGCCGCCTGCTGCGCTGCCCACGCGAGGTTGGCCACGTAGGTGGCGCGCAGGGCAGGGCGCTCAATGCCGGACGGCATCAGCCCGGCCATCACGTGCACGCGCGCGCACTTCAGCGCCAGCGCATACGGCAGCGCCTGTTCGAGAAAGCCGCGGCGGAACTCGTCGCGCCGCTCGCTCAGGCTCGCAATGCCGCGCTCGCCGGCGACCCAGTCCCCGGGCGGGGCGTTGAACAAGACCTGTTGCAGGCCGTTGTCGGCGAGGCGCGACGCGAGTTCGGCGTGCGGGTGCTCGTAGGGGAAAAGGAACTCGACCGCGCTGAAGCCATCCTCCGCGGCCGCCTTGAAGCGATCGAGGAACGCGTGCTCGGTGTACATCATTGACAGGTTGGCGGCGAATTTCGGCATGCTTCTCACCATCGGGCGCCGAAGGCGCTGCGGAGTTCGTCGATCTGCGCGTCGGTCAGCGGCGCGGGTTTCGGTGTGGCGGTGCGCCACAGCCGTGCGGTCTCTTCGAGTTCTTCGAGCGCGGCCATCGCGGCGGCCAGCGAATCGTGCCAGACATTCGGGCCGAGGCGGTCGAGCATCACCGCGCGGATCGGTGCGTTGCGTGCGCGCGCCGCGGCGATCTCGTTCGCGACCAGCGTCGCCACATACGGGTCGCCGGGCCGGTGGTACGCGATCAGCGGCACGCGCCCGACCTTCATCACGAAGTACGGCGTGATCGGCGGCAGGATCGCGTCAAGGCGCCACACGCCTTCGAGCGTGAGCGCGACGAGTTGCGTGCTGTGGGTGTGGATCACGCACTGCGCTTCATCGGCCGCGGCGTAGATCGCGCGGTGCAGCGCGAGCGTCTTGCTCGCGCGCGGGCCAGCGAGTTGCGCGCCCGCGCTGTTGTCGAGTACGTCGGCGTGCGCGAGCTGATCGGGTTGCAGAAAGCCGAGGCACGCATCGGTCGGCGTGATCAGAAAGCCCTGTGCGTCGGGCAGCCGCACGCTGATGTTGCCGGCCGTTGCGTGCACGAGTCTGCGCTCGAACAGCGAGCGGCCGACGCGGCAGATCTCGGCGCGTTGCGCAGCGAACCCGCTCATGCGGCGATCGCGCGCAGCGCCTCGTCGAAGAAGTCGGGGCCACCGAAGTTGCCCGATTTCAGCGCCAGATGCAGCGGGGCGTCGAGCGATGGATTGAACAGAGCGCCCTCGGCCTGCGTCCACGGCACGCCGGTGCAGATGGCCGCACCGATGCGCAGCTGCGTGACGCCGAGCGCCTGCACGACCGCACCCGACGTCTCGCCACCGGCCACCACGAGCCGGCGCACGCCGCTGCCGACGAGGCCGCGTGCGATCTGCGCGAGGCAGGCCTCGACGAGCGCGCCGGCCTGGGTCGCGCCGAGTTCGGATTGCACGGTTTGCAAGTCATTCGGCGAAGCGGTCGCGAAGACGAGCACCGGCGCATCGCCCTGCGCCCGCGCCCACGCGAGGGCGCGATCGGCCACCGGTTCGCCGCGCGCCAGCGCACGCGGATCGACGGCGAACGCGGGCCGGCCGGCGTCGCGCCAGCGCTGCACTTGCGCGTTGGTCGCGAGCGAGCACGAACCGGAGAGCACGGCGGCGCGGCCGGTCGTGGCGTCGAGCGCGGCGGCGCGCGTATCGGGCACCAGCCAGCCGCGCTCGGCGTAGATCGCAGGCAGGCCGAGCGCGAGGCCGGAGCCGGCCGTCAGCAGCGGCAGGTCGGCGCAGGCGGCGGCGAGGGTGCGCAGGTCGTCGTTGGTGGTCGCGTCGGCGATTGCGATCGAGATGTCTTCGCGTCGCAACGCGGCGGCGCGCGCGCGCACGGAATTCGCGCCTTGCGCGATCGTGTCGTGGCGGATCAGCCCGACCTTGCGCGTGCTCTGCGCCTGCAGCACGCGCACGAGGTTCGCATCGGTCATCGGCGTCAGCGGGTGCTGGCGCATGCCCGAGTCGCTGAGCAGTTCGTCGCCGACGAACAGGTGGCCGCGAAAGATCGTGCGGCCGTTCTCGGGAAAGGCCGGGCAGGCGATCGTGAAATCGGCGCCGAGCGCGTTCATCAGCGCCTCGGTGACCGGGCCGATGTTGCCGGCGGGCGTCGAGTCGAAGGTCGAGCAGTATTTGAAGTAGCACTGGCGCATACCGGCGGCCTGCAGCCAGCGCAGCGCGGCGAGCGATTCGCGCACGGCCTCGGCGGCCGGGATCGTGCGCGTCTTCAACGCGACGACGATGGCATCGGCATCCGGCGCCGGGCCGCCCCAAGCCGGATGCGCCCCCTCGGGGGGCAGATGCAGCGCGCCGCGCTGCGTCTTCGGGGCCACATTCGGCACACCGATCACCTGCACCGTGCGCATGCCGGCGCGCACCAGCATGCTCGCCACGTCGGTGGCGCCGGTGAAGTCGTCGGCGATGACACCCAGGATCACGGCTTCTCCGCAGGCTTCGGCAACTCGATACCGGCGAGCTCGGCGTAGAACTTGATCACCGCCGAGTCGTCTTCCGCGCCGTGGCCGGCCGCGGCGGTCGCGAGGTAGAGCTGATGCGCCGCCGCGGCCAGCGGCAGCGGGAACGACAGCTTGCGCGCCGCGTCGAGCACGATGCCGAGGTCTTTCACGAAGATGTTGACCGACGACAGCGGCGTGTAGTCGCCCTCCAGAATGTGCGGAACGCGGTTCTGGAACATCCAGCTCATGCCGGCCGAGTTGCAAATCACCTCGTACAGCGCGCGCGGGTCGGCGCCGGCCCGCATGCCGAGCGCCATCGCCTCGCAGGCGGCTGCGATGTGCACGCCGGCGAGGTGCTGGTTGACCATCTTCACGGTCGAGCCGATGCCGGGCTGGTCGCCGAGGCGATAGACCTTGCCGGCGATCGCATCGAGCAGCGCGCCCGCTGCCTCGAACGCGGCGGGCGCGCCCGAAGCCATCACCGTCATCTGGCCGGCCGCCGCCTTCGTCGCGCCGCCCGAGACCGGCGCATCGATCAGCAGCAGCCCGCGTTGCGCGAGCCGTTGCTGCCACACGGGCGGGTAGTTGGGGTCGACGGTGGCAGAGCAGATCACGACCGAGCCGGGTTTCAAGGTGCCGATCAGGCCGTCGTCGCCGAACAGCACGGCCTCGGTCTGCGCCGCGTTGACGAC